>JBJEXU010000027.1:0-14794 GCA_051886095.1 Christensenellales bacterium
CTTTTTATCCTTTTTTTCAGCCTACTTACATACACATACCCGTGTGTTTCGTAACTTGAAACAAAAAAATAAAAATAAATCATTTAACAAATGTTTACAATAATGTTATTATTAATTATTATTTTATAAAGTTATAATATTACGGAGAACATCAAAAATGATAAATATAGTTCTAGTTGAGCCTGAGATACCTCAAAATGCTGGCAACATCGTCCGCACTTGCGCAGCAACTGGTTGTAGGCTATATATGGTAAGACCACTTGGTTTTCAGTTGGACGACAAACATTACAAAAGAGCAGGGCTTGATTATTTCCCACTAAGCAATATAGTAGTTGTAGATAGCATAAATGAGATACTTGATAACAATCCTAATGCTACATTTTACTTTGCTAGCACCAAATCGAAACACACTTATGCTGAAGTCGAGTATCCAGATGGTTGTTTTGTAGTATTTGGCAAAGAAAGTTATGGTTTGCGTGAAGATTTATTGAAAGCACATTATGATAATTGTATTAGAGTTCCTATGAAAGCAGAGGCCAGAAGTCTAAATCTTTCTAATACTGTAGCAATAATTGCCTATGAGGCATTGCGTCAGCAAGGCTTTGCAGGTTTAAAACCAGACGGAGAACTAACTGGAAGGGTTGAAAAATAAATACTGTGAATTTTCCTAATTTATCGATTTTGTGAATTTGTAAATTATATTTAATTTCTAACTTAGCATTTTAATATTATGATTTGAAAAATTGTTTGCTATAAATTCTTAAACAAATAAAAGAAGTGAGAGACTAAATAGTGATAACCCCACTTCTTTTTGTTTTTTTATTTACATAAACACCGAGATAATTCTAAAAATTCCCGAAATTATTCTAATTAATAAATTTCTGCGTTTTCTATTAAGCAAAGTAGTTTCCTTACTTTTTAAAATAGTATCCTCGAAATCTTTATTAACATCTTCTAAAATTTTGGCATCACTTGTATAAACAGCACTTTCAAATTGTTGATAAAAACTTCGCTGGTCTAAATTAATAGAACCAATTACAGCACTACATTCTGTAAGCATCACTTTACTATGAACGAAACTATGGGTCATAGTATACATTTTAACACCATATTCGATGAGTTTCTCAACATTATCTCTTGTAACATAATAAACAAATTTCTTATCTGCTATGTCAGGAAGAATGATTCTAACATCTACACCCGACAAGGCTTTGGTCTTAAGTAAATCTATTATCATATCATCAGGTACAAAATAAGGTGTCATTATGTATATTTTCTCTTTGGCTTTAGCAATCATATTTATATAAGTATCTCTTCCAATATGCTTATCATAATCAAGCCCATCAACATAAGGAATAGTTAATGAATTATTATCTACTGTATTACCAATTTTCTTCTTGGTGAAATATTTATCATAGTCTATTTTCTCATTGGTCAAATATTGCCATTGCCTTAAAAAAGCAAGATTTAATGTATTAACACATTCACCCCCAAGCCGTATCCCACAATCTTTCCAATATCCATACATTCTTTTCTCGTTAATATATTCATCTGCAAGATTTGCGCCACCAGTATAACCAACATTACCATCAATTACTATAATCTTTCTGTGGTCTCTAATATTAAGTGCTATACTTACAACAGGCAAAAATCTATTAAATGAAACTAGTTTAATTCCCGCTTTTTTTATACGCTTCTTGGTCCTAAATTTAAGTCGTCCGTGGCTACCCATATCATCATAAATTAATCTTACATCAATACCATTTTTAACTTTTTCTTCAAGAACCTCAAGCAATCTATCAAGTAAAATACCACTTGAAACAATAAAAAACTCCATAAAAATAAACTTTTTAGCATTTTTTAAATCTTCAATTACATTATCAAATAATTTTGCTCCACTTGGAAAATATTTTAAATCAGCATTAGTGTAACAAGCAAACTTACCAGAATTTTTAAGATATTCCGCATCTAATTCAATTTCTTTTTTCACATTCGTTTTGTCATTTTGGTCTATATATTTATTAGTTGCCGAATAAATTTTCTTAAATTTTCTTTTTGAATTCCAAAATAATACATGTTCGTCAGACAAAAAATAAAATATATATCCAAACATAAAACAAACAAGTAAGAAAAGTATCCAAGTTGCTTTAGTTTGTCCATTCTTATTGGTCGAAAGCACGTGAATACAAGCAATTATACTAAAAATTACAGAAATTGTAGTGAGCCATTGAAATAATGCAAATAAATGCAAGTATGAAAGTAAAAGAAATGTAAATTGCACAATAATAAGCAAAATAACTAGCAAGGTTTTAAGCGAGCCTAATACATTACTTTCCGTTTTTATTCTAACTGTAGATATATTTGGATTATGAGACACTTTTCTGTAATTTTTGTTTGAATTATTTGTTTTCATAAGTATCTCCTATAAGCATTTCCGCTTTTTCACAAATTTCATCTAACCCACATTGCATTTCAGTCATTTTTTTATCAAACTCTATACATTCCCGCTTGTATATCTTGATTATTTTAATATTGCTTAAAATTAAGGTTGTTAATCCAATCGCTATAATTATAATACCCCCAATAATAGATAGTGTTGTAGCCGTTTTTGCTATTAATAAAATTCCTATTATAAGCATTGCAACAAAAAACAAACCAGCACACAATCCAACAATACAAGATTTAGCGTGTTTTCTATTTTCCAAAACACCAATATCATTTAGATAATGTTCCATATGAACTTGCATTAATTGCAAATCATCTTTGTGAGGAATAAAATGTTCCCTTTCAAATGAAACATCTACCACATCGTCAAATCTTGCATTATCTTGAACTTTTAATTTTTTCCACCCAAACTTACTATAACAATCTTCTATTAATTCTTGTTTTTCTCTCTTGACATAAATATCAAGTTTATCGTAATCTAATTTATTCATCTTTCTCCTTATCTTAATCCATTAATAATAACAATTATAATTAATAATAATGAAAGTTATAAATATAATAGCATATAATAAATCATTTGTAATAAATTAATTGTTAAAGTTTTGTAAAATTTTACAAGAATAAATAACTCCTTTATAAACCAAACTAATTAAAAAAAGGAGTTACTTATGAATAACGAAAATTACATAGAATATCTTAATCAATTATCTGTTAACGAAAACGAAAAAAGCGATTATGAGAAAATCGCTTCCATTTTAGAAAATACTATGCGTCAATTTTAAATTTGCTTAAAGCATTAATAAATAAATTGTAATAATGCCAAGCGAATATTTTAACCATAAATAAAAATACCATATAAGTTTAACCTGAAAATTGTTTAAAGTTCTTTTCTATCTTCGATAGCCTTAGATAGAGTTACTTCATCAGCATATTGTAAATCACTACCCATTTGGATACCTGTAGCAAGTCTAGTAACTTTAACTCCAAGTGTTTTAAGAATTTTAGCAATATAATTTGCAGTCACCTCACCCTCAACATCTGGATTAGTAGCAAGTATTACTTCATTAATCCCTTCAAGTCTATCAAGCAGCTCCTTAATTCTTATTTCATTTGGTCCTCTATTCTCCATAGGATTAATAGTTCCGTGAAGAACGTGATATTTAAATTTAGGGTTCTTAGATTTCTCAATAGCAATTATATCCTTAGGGTCTTTGACTACACAAATAACATTAGAGGCCCTTCGAGATTTGCAAATATCACAAATTTCGTCCTCAGTAAAGTTCCCACATTCTTTACAAAACTTTACATTGTTTTTTGCTTCAACCAAACTTGATGCAAAAAGTTCAACATCGGATTTATCCATATCAAGAACTTTATAAGCATATCTTTCAGCCGTCTTTCTTCCAACACCAGGGAGTTTCGTAAAAGAATATATTAATTTTTCCATACTATTAATTGTATTCATATTTTTTAAAAACCAAGTCCCGCTGGCATATCACCTTTTAAAGATTTTTCAAGTTCTTCCGCTTTAGTAAGTGCATCATTAACTCCAGCAATAATTAAGTCCTCTAACATTTCAATGTCGTCTGGGTCAACAATTTCTGGTTTAATTCTAATAGCCGTAATTTTCTTAAGTCCCGTGCAATCAACCTCAACCATTCCGCCACCACTAGTTCCAGTTAGTGTCGTGTTCTCAAGTTCTTCTTGTGCTTTCTCCATTTTTTCCTGCATTTCAGCTTGCATTTTTTGTGCTTGTTTCATAAGTGATTGCATATTCATACCACCACCAAATCCCATACCTTTGTACATAATCTTTTCTCTCCTTTTAATTTTAATCTTTTTTAATTGTTAATAACTTTCCAAATTCTTGCTTTAGAAAAGTCTCAAATTTATAAGTGTCAAATTCTTCTTTAGCATCACAATTGATGCTTAGTCCTAATCCATTTTGTATAGCATTAATATTTTCTTTTAATACACCCAAATCATTTGTGTTATTTAGCATATCAAAGGACGATTTGTCAGAAAATAGTAATTTTATGACATTATCTTCAATATTAGCGTCAACAACACTTTCAAGCATTGAATATAATTTAATATGATTGCTTTTTCTTAAATTAATAAGTAATTTGCCAAAAATCATCTTGGCTTTCTTTTTGTTTTCGTCCAAATTAGATTTAACAAATACATTATCTAAATCCATTTTTAACTACCTCTATTTGATTTTACTTTCCAGTGCTTTTATTTTTAATTTCAATTCATTAATTTCACTCATCTCAAAATGACATAATGAAACAAGGGTAATCTCAAGCAAATTTCTTGGACTGGTCGTATATCTATATTCGTTATCTAATCGACTAAGCCTATTTAATATTTCTATTAATTTCTCATTTGTTGTTTTGTCTGATAGAATTTTTAGTTCGGCTAATTGTTCTTTAGGAAGTTTCAGTATCTCATCATAATCTTTACAAGTTTTGACTATTAGAACATCTCTAAAATATCCTACTAGGTCTTTGTTGAGTTGAGTAATGTTTTTACCAGACTTAGCAACCTTATCTACGCTTGATAATACGCCACCTTCGTCTCCATCAATAACACTTTCCGCAAGGAGTTTAAGAGTTGCCCTATCGGTAAGCCCTATAGCCTCAACTACCGAATTATATGTTACATTATTATTAGAATATGCTACACACATATCAGCAATAGATAGTGTGTCTCTCACACTTCCCGCACCCAGTTTAGCAATTATGGATACAGCCTCGTCTTCGTAAGAAATTCCGCTATCCTTAAACACATATTTAATATGATTTTCTAGTTCTTGTTGTGAAAGCAACTTAAAATCAAACCTCATACATCTAGATAGTATAGTTGCAGGAAGTTTCTGAACCTCTGTCGTCGCAAGTATAAATACAACATATTCAGGTGGTTCTTCTAGTGTTTTAAGTAGTGCATTAAATGCACTATCTGTAAGCATATGAACCTCATCAATAATATACACTTTATATTTACATATAACGGGCGGATATTTAACCTTTTCTCTCAAATCTCTAATTTCGTCAACTCTATTATTACTTGCAGCATCAATTTCTAAGATATCTACATTAGCACCATCTTGTAGTCCTTTGCAAACTTCACATTTATTACAAGGGCTACCATTAACCGGGTGCAAACAATTAATTGCTTTTGCAAATATTTTAGCAATACTAGTTTTTCCCGTTCCTCTCGTGCCTGTAAATAAATATGCGTGACCTATTTGATTGTTTTTTATCTGATTTATGAGTGATTGAGTAATGTGCTTTTGCCCAATTATCTCGTCAAAGGTCTTAGACCTATATTTTCTATATAAGGCTAAATAACTCATAACCTCTCCTTTAAATATTCTAGTTTTTTCTTAATTCTTGTTAAGGCATTATCTATCACCTTACTAGGTTTGCCAAGCAACTTAGCAATATCTGTATAACTATATCCTTTTAGATAATAATCTACAACAAGCCTTTCAAATTTACTAAGTTTGTCATATATCTCATTAGTTAGTTCAACAGTACTTTCTTCACTTATAAAATTATTTTCAGGAGTTAATTCATCGGAAGACAAAACTTCGTCATCACTCAGCAAAATGCTTTCGCTTAAAAATTGCTGACTACCAGAATTAGCTTTTCTTATAGCATTGATAATTTCGTGTTCAATAATCGTTACTGCAAAAGATGCAAAATTATCATTTTTGCTCTCATCGAAATAAGTAATCGCTTTGAATAATCCAATCATACCCTCTTGAATAAGGTCTTCTTTATCCCCACCCATTAGATAATATTTTCTTGCTATAGACACAACTAAATTTTTTCGCAATGACATTATTTCGTTAATTGCTTCTTGGCTTCCAGTCTTTGCTTTTCTTAATAACTCAATTTCTTCTTTCAATTTTTTCTTTTCCTTACCGCTTCATATAATACAATGCCAGTTGCAACACTTACATTTAACGAATTTACCTTGCCATACATTTTCATAGAAACCACTCCATCACACAATTTCTTAGTAAGTGAACTAACACCTTTACCTTCACTACCCATAACTATTGCGATGTTTCCACTTAAGCTAGCACCATCTAAATCTTCTCCACCGAGTTCACAAGCATAAATCCAAATATTTTTCTTTTTTAAATTCTCAATCTCAGTATTAATGTTGGTAACCTTAGCAATTTTAATATGTTCAATCGCACCAGCACTAACTTTAGCAACTGTATCGGTCACTGGACAAGCCCTGTTTTTAGAAATTATAATTCCGTGCACTCCAAGACATTCGGCTACTCTAATAATACTTCCAAAATTATGTGGGTCTTCAACCCCATCAAGTATTAAAATAAAGTTTGGCTCATTTTTAATTTTGGCTTCATTAAGAATTTCTTCCACACTTGAGTATTGAAATTCACTAGTAAACGCTACCAAACCTTGATGGTTATCACATTCTTTATCAAGTAATTTATTATCAACGAATTGAATTTTAACACCTTTTCTTTTTGCTTCTAAAATTAAATCATTAAAAATTTTATCTTTAGAAGAATTGCTTGCCAATAATTTGATTATATTAGTATCCGAATTTAACGCCTCTCTTATTGCGTTTCTTCCTTTAATCTTCATTATTTTCTCCAATACTTAGTTTTAATATTTCATTAAGCCTTGTCATATTTCCTGTCAAATATAAATACCCAAGCACTGCCTCAAGACCTGTTGCTCGCCTATAATCAATAATATTTTGGTTCTTTGCTTGAGATAAAGTTTTATGATTTCTTGCCCGCTTAAATATAGCCATTTCAATTTCATCAAAAACTGGCAATAATTTATCTATAAAATTACTTTGTCCCCTTGCCTTAACATAACTAGTAACTTCATTATGTAAATCTTTGCCTTTAAGTTTACTGGTAGTAACTAGCATTTGCCTAATGTAAAGAGAATATACTCCGTCTCCCACAAAAGCAAGAACTTGCGGACTAAGATTTTTTGCAGTTGCATTATCTAAATCTTCTAAATTAAACATTGTTTTCCTTTTTTATTCATTAAGTATATAAAGTAGCACATTCGTTATTGTTTTTAAATTTTCTTAACAATAAAAAACCACTTTACAAATACATATAATATATTTTATCAAATATATATTTATTTGTCGAGCATTTAAATAGACCTAATAATCAGTGTTTTTAATTAAATATTTTAAAACTCTAATATATAAATTTTTGCTGAAAGTGGCATCTGATAGTTTTTACATATTTAAACCTTCTTAGTTTTGAAAAAAAAAAAGAAAAAACACTTTGCAAAATTAATAATTTATTTAAAAATATTTAATTTCAAAGTGTTTATTGATAAATTAGCAACTTAAATTTTTTTAGACTGTAGATTAACCCATACTCGTTGTGCAAGTTGTAAAAACAAGATTAGCCACATAGATTAAAATATTTAACAACTCCACACATAATAGCATAAGCAACTCTGTTCTGATAATCAGTAATATTAAGCAAAGCCTCCTCTTCCGCATTGCTTAAATACCCACACTCAACAATTATCGCAGGTAGTTTGCTTTCTTTCAACAAATAATAATCTCCCTTGTTAGCCTCTTGCCTAGCATTATCTAATTGACTTATTAACTGCGATTGCACACTTGTCGCAAAATCCTTAGACACCTCATCATCTTCTTGATAAAATACCTGTGCTCCACATTGGCTACTATCCGAATACGAATTCTGATGAATAGATATAACCATATCAGGACTTGCATTATTAATTATTTTCATTCTAGCCTCCATATCCGATTGTTTATAATTAGTCGCATCAGATTTATAAAGCCCATTACCATCGCACCTTGTTAAAACAACTTTAATTCCCAATGTTTCAAGGTCATTCTTTAACATTTTTGCTATAGCCAAATTAATCTCACTTTCTTTGGTTCCGTTTACCCCAGAGCATCCGTCATCTCTACCGCCGTGACCTGCGTCTATGACAATAGTATAGGTAGTTTTTGGCACATTGTCATTAGTTATTGCCACAATCCCCACACTTAATAGTACACTCACAACCACCATACCTACTCCAATCAGTATAGTTTTTAGTTTAAAAACTCTGAACATAATAATCTCCTTATTCTAAAACAATATATTAAAAAAAAGAAGATATTATGCTAACTTGTCCGTTAACTATAAATAATGTGCATAAGATAACATTTATAGTCATAAAAATTTCTGCACACCCGACCCGAATATCTTTATAAAACTCCAAATCACTCGGTTTTAAAGCACCTGGAAGAGAGGTTCAATTTTATAAAGTATTTTAACAACCGTCTTGAAAAACCCATTATAATATGATAAAATATCTTTAATATTTATTAAAAAGGTGAAAATATGGTTGTTGAAAACGGAATATTAAAAAGAGCCTCCAATATAGATATATATCTTCTAAATCAATCTCCAGAAAAATTCTGGGAAGGCATTACTGAGATTTCCAGCTCAGGATTTAGTAGAGTAGATTTTAGCAAACATCCCAAATTAATAATACCTGAAAGTATTAAAGTAATTGGTAATGACGCATTTCACGGTTGTATTGGACTTGAAGAAGTTACACTACCAAGTACTTTACAATCCCTTGCTCACGAAGCATTTAGATATTCGTCTATTAGGAAAATTAAAATCCCAGATAGCATATCTTATATCAATCAAGACACATTCACTCTATGTCAGCAATTGCAAGAAGTCTATATGCCAGAAGGTTTAGAAGCGATAGGTCATTGCGCTTTTGATTCTTGTAAGAATCTTCGCAAAATTGATATTCCAGATTCTGTAACTACTATAGATAGTTATGCGTTTTTTGATTGTTTAAGCTTAAATGAGGTAAAACTTCCCCAAAACATACAAGTTATAGAAGAAGGAACTTTTTTAGGTTCTGGACTTTCAAAAATAACCATTCCTAAGAGTGTTATTACTATTGATAATGTCGCATTCTCCGAATGTCCTAATTTAGCAGAAGTTAATCTTCAAGAGGGTCTTAACACTATTGGCGAATGTGCATTCTCTGACACTAAACTAACTAGAGTAGATATTCCAAGTAGCGTTAAAATAATTAAATATGGTGCCTTTGCAGATTGTCCGTTAGAAATGGTTAAAATTCCAAATAGTGTAGAAGTAATTTCCGCCGATGCTTTTTCTGACGGAGACCTAAAAACTATCTTCTTCAAAAAGAATGGAGATATGTTACTTACCAAACAAACAATTGAGCAATTAAAAACTGACGGCATTGAAATTCCAGAAGAATATGCATATAGTTTACCTTTCAATTACACAAACTTACAAGAAAAATTTAGACACAACTTCGTGCATTGTTCAAACTTAAAGTCTGATGGTAAAATAAAATTTATACCACAAAACTATATACTTATAACTTTCCCTTACGACCAAATGGATAATTTTTTCATAAATAAAAATTATGTAAGATGGGCAAAGTTACTTAAAGAAAGCAAATTAGATAGCCTTGAAAATCACGACCAAAAAATAAACACTTGTGCAGATTTATTAAAAATTTATTACGCGTTAGGTGGTTTCTCAGAAAATCAAGGAGAAAGCGAGAGGGCATATAACTATACTCTTGAACATATTGCAAAATCTAGCGAGGACAGCCCTCCAGAAAAAGTAGCCGATTATATACATTCAAAATTCTCTCGTATGGAACTAAAAGGTGCGTACCACCCTACATTTGCTCAGTTTTTTATGAGACACTATCACAACAACCATAATTTTATGGAAATAATGACAGAAGAAGGAGTATGGTCAACTTACAAAGACTATTTATGCCAAGCACATAACAACTGGGGAACACTTCTAAAAAATTATCCTAATAGAGTGATTACTGGAAACGAAGAAAGGTCGCTTTTAACACCTAAATTCGTTGCTAAGCATTGTGTAGAGATAAAGTATGATAATATTGACGATGATAACGAAAATCTTGCCATACTAATTAGCGAATATGGTTACACGCAAGAGCAATTTGACGAAATACAAAAAGTGTATAATAAAGCCAAAAAAATTAAGGACCAATATGTCATTAAGGCAGACAAATCCAAACAAAAAGGTTGCGTTCAGTTTAGGCTACTTGAGAAAGATGACCCTCTTGGTTTTGTTCTAGGAGATATTACTAATTGTTGTCAAGTATATGGAGGAGCGGCAGAGAGTTGTGTAGCAGATGGTTACACTAATACAAATGCAGGTTTTATAGTATTTGAAGAAACCCTACTGGATAAGGACGGCAACCCCACCGAAGAAACTAGAATACTAGGTCAAGCATATATTTGGTATGACCCACTAACCAAAACCGTATGTTATGACAACATTGAAATTCCCACTAAGGTACTAAATGAACTATTTTCAGGCGAAAAACGCGGAAAAAAAGTGTCAACTTCCGCACTTCTTCAAGCAGTTGAAGACTCTGCCGAAGCAATCATTAAGGGAATGAATAAAGATGGAATAAAAGTAAAAAGAGTAACAACGGGTGCAGGCTATAACGATTTAAAATCTGTTTTAGATAAGAAATATAAAAAAGATGTTCATCCTAAAGCAAGACATAGAAATTATGGCGGATATTCTGACGCAAATGATACTCAATATATAATTAAATCAATTGATAATTTAGCAGAATCACAACATAGCACTCCTACCGAGAGAGTGAAAAAGAACAAAATCCACAATCTCCTACAATCACTATTAGGTAGAAATGCTCATAATCAAGACAATGATGATGAGAATAACCTAAATAGATAAGTACGCAATAATCATATAAGACAAGCAAATCACTTTGAAATTTAACATAATTATGTTAAAATACTGCAAGATTTGTGTGTCTTTTTTGCTAAACAATATCATAACTTATTTTATAAGAGATTTTATGCCTAAAAAAAACAATTCTAACGAAAAATCCAATAAGAGATTTGTTAATATTAACATCAAGGACAAATTTCGCAAAATCCAATCGGATATAAATAGAGATAGCCGAGTATTTTTCTGCACCTTGCATAGAATTAATAAAGATGAAATCGTAGAAGAAAAATTAGCAGAAGCAACTGAAAAAGCAAGAAAACCAAAATCTAAAAAGAAAAAAATATTTAATATTTGTTTTCTAATTCTTAATATTGCTCTTGTTGTTTTAGTCTTTTATAACTTTGCAAAAGAACAAGGTGGAATACAACCACTTAGCACTCTTTTTGCTAATCACCCCAATTGGTTTTTTCTACTTATTGCAGTAGGACTTTACATTTTAACGGTTATATTTAACACTTTAAAATTTGCAATTTTAATTAAGGGAAGAACTGGTAAGTTTAGATTCTGGTTCTCATTAAAATTAGCCTCTGTCGGCAGATATTATGATAATATCACACCACTTGGTTCGGGCGGTCAGCCTTTTGAAATATATTATCTAAAAAAGAACGGATATTCGGGCGATACCGCTACTGCGATACCACTTGCTAAATATATGATTTGGCAAATTTCGTTTGTACTGCTTAATATTGTAATTCTTATTCTATACTCTAAAAATTATGTTTCCGCCCCACTAGTTATTATTCTTGCTTGGGTTGGACTTTCTATAACCCTATTATTATTTCTATTTGTTTTCTTTATGTCCATTACCAAAAAGTTTGGTGCTTCACTTGTAGTTGGAGTGTTAAAACTATTACATAAAATGAAAATAATTAAAAATTACAAGGCTGTACTTGTAAAAGTTCTTAGATTTGTAAAATCTTATCAATATTGTATTAAGTCATTTGCTAAAAAGCCACTCACGATTATGCTTGAAATATTTGTAACAATGGGAAGTATTATAGCAAATGCACTTATTGCTTACTTTATCTATATTTCTTTTGTTGAAATACCAGTTGTTTCTTGGTGGGATATCGTTTGCTCCTGCTGTATATGCGAATTAGCAGTTAGTTTCTTCCCTATGCCTGGCGGTTCAGGTGCTCAAGAATTATCTTTTAATGCATTACTTGGCTCATTATTCCCAGAAGGAACACTTTTCTGGGGAATACTTATTTGGAGATTTTTAACTTATTATATGTATATAATTCAAGGCGGATTTATACTACTCCTTGATATGTTCCCATCTAAAAAACACCCAGAAGTAGCCACAATTCCAAATATTGACAAAAAGATAAAAAATAACAATGCTGATAATATACAAATAAAAGAGGCAACCCTAGATTATTCCATTAAAAGTGAAAATATCTTAACCAATTCAAACAACCAATCATTAAAAGATGAAGATAAAACAGAATAAAAGTAATTTTAATAATCAAAATAATTAGGAAAATTTTACCAATATAAAAGGCCAAGACAAAAAATCTTGGCTTTTTTAGCAAATTGTTTTTAATAATTCCAAATTAATACAAAAACTAACAAGAAAACAAAAAACAATTTAAATTATTTTACAAAATTTATATAAATAGGGTATACTACTATTAGTAGTAGTGTAATGTGGGAGATTTGCACTCCCAGCAAAATCTATAAGGGAAATGGAAAAATGACGCAAGAGCAAAAGATAACAAGAGGTTCAATAGTTATTTTCATATTAAGTATTTTATTACTTATATGTTTATGCGTAACCGCTACTCTTGCGTACTTTGCAGGAAGTCAAACAAGTGATACAACTTTAATTCTTGGAGGCCCTGTAAGGGTTACTATTAGAGATAATCAATATAACGAGACTATAGGTGCGGGTAATCTCGTTATGAAAATAAAAACCAACCGAGAGGAATTACTACCTGGTATGGGAATTGATATGCAAACAATAGCCTATGTAACCTCTTCTCAAATCAACTCCACTCGTGCTTTGCTTAGAGCAAAACTTGATATAAATGTTAGGAATTTGACCACCGAACAGGAGAAAGAAGTCGAACAAATTATTCGCGATGCTCTTGCTAGATGCCTAACCTATAGAGAAGATGGCGTTAAAGATGGTTGGGTATTATTCGATGATGGTAATTTCTATTACTGTAGTAAAAACAAAATTATTGATGAAAATACTAAGCAAGAATATATAGAAATGCTTTCAATCGATACTAGTGACGAAGGAAATAATATAACTTTTATCAATGGAACATTCCAATTTCCTACAAAATATTATACTAATCAATATGCTAATGCAGAAATAGTATTTAACTTAAGATTTGAAGCAATTCAAGAAGTCATTGTTAATGAAGATGGCGACCGTATTCCAAATACAATTTTTAATGTTAAGAATGTTCTTGATGGCGTTGATTGGGACAAACACAATGCTAATTAAATAGCCTTTCTTGGGCTATTTTTTCATTGATTTTTTTTAATTTACATAAAATTATATCATATTTCTCATAATAAAAATAATTTCAAAAACTTATATAATATATAAAATATAATATAAAATCATTTTGAAATTTTTAAGATATTTGATAAAATTTAATTGTAATAATACAAATAAATGTTAGTCGTTTCGACTTTTAGAATAAAGTTATCCTTTAAAAAAATTATTAAGGTGGAAGAATGAAAGGGAAAAAGAAAGATAAGAAAAAGGTAGGTAAGACAATACTACTAGCAATGAGTTTTGTTATGGTAGTTGTTCTTACTTTTACAATTACACTGGCTTGGTTCTATGATAGTGATTGGGCTAGCAATTCAGTAACTATGGCAGGTTCGGTTGGTATTGAATTAAGAGATAATACGGGAGCGACGACTTCAGGGGCAGGTCAATTACACTTTGATATTCAAGGAACATACGCCTACCCAGGTCAAGCAGTTGATGTTAGTGCAAGTGTATATAATAACGGCGGTGTAAGTGTTGCTGAGAATGGCAAAACAGGTTCTCCTTGTTATGTAAGGGCACGATTTGTAGTTTATACAGACATAGGTGTTGACGTTGGCGACGAAGATGCTGCAAATATGAACGCCGAAATATTATATGAGTTTCTACAAGCATTAATTGAAGAGCAAAACGATGCTCAAACAACATACAAATGGGAATATTATCAAAATACTAATTCTCATATGCAATTAGATGGTAAGTATTGGTATCAGGGTGTTTCATCAGCAAGCCAAGACACCAAAACAGATGCAGGTTACTTCTATCTTTGTGAAACAGGAGAAACAACTAAAACACTTAAAATATTAAATGTTGGAGAAACCAGTGCCTTCTTATGGAATAGTACATTTATAATTCCTTGGCAGTTAACAAATGTTTCTGCGGACAAACATATATTTGTTGCAGTCGAATTTCAAGCAATTCAAACATTTATTCCTAAAATGAATAATGGCTCGATTGTAACTGATGCAGATAACCAATTACCGGCCGTCGAT
>JBJEXU010000028.1:0-3953 GCA_051886095.1 Christensenellales bacterium
GGAATAACCTATAATGTTAGAATAAGGTACAACCAAATTGAGCAGACATATCATAAACCGCTTTTTAGTAGTAACTATTATACATTTAAAAGACGAAATGCATGTATGCTCACTGATGTAATATATCATAATAGTAATTCTGGAAAGTGGCTTGAAGATTGGAAGGTTTATAATTATTACTGCTCTTGTGGTGCGGATGTAGATTCATTCCTTAATACAGATAATGTGGCGGTTGATAATGAATATAATAGAACCAATGGATATTTATCAAATGCTACATATGATAAGAACTTCCCACTAACTCTTCAATTATCTTTAAATTGTAACCCTACATATAAAAATGGCAACTATTCATGGGGTAATATATGGGACGAGGAATCATCAGGTAAATATGAACATGACTATCTCACAATTCTAGACAAAGCCGGATGGCACATAATGTTATATAAAGCAAAAATAGATTACAGCGTAGGAAAGTGGGTGTGTGATGGTACTGTTTGGGGGGAATTTAGGCGGTCTTCGTCTTCATCATTGACAATAGTTCAATGTAATCAACGGCTTCCTAACATGAAAGATAATTGGGATATGGCTTACTTCTGTAAAGCTGTATTTGATCACGTGTATGAACTGGGCCTAATTTTTAATTAATTTTAATTATATAAAAATAGTTTATCAATATGGAGTGAACCCCAAAAGTTAGGCAACTTCTGGGGTTCACTTCAATATGATAAACTATTTTTTAGTAATTAATTAATTTGTCATCTCAGAATCGATTTCTTGTTTTTCTGGTTGTTTTCCTTCAATATTTAAAGCATAGATGGAATTAATCATATTATATAGTGACAAAAGTTGTTCTTTATTTGCCGACTGAATTAGTTCTCTATCTATCTTAATTGGAGCATAACAAGTTTGTCCAAGTTCAAGTTGAAAAAAGTCTGTAAAGGGCCCTAGTGCCAGCTTGTCCTCCGTAATAGTTGATGGTGATAAATTAAAAGATTTCATAACATCTTCAAATTCATAATCAATTATCCCACATCCTTCAAATGTTTCGTTATAATATTTGTTATTATTAACAATATTATAATTAAATAAACAAGTGTAAACACTATCTTCTAATGCGGTTTGTTCTTCCAGTTGTCCAATCATAAAAAAATTACGTTTTATGAAAAATGGATATTGATAATCTATCATAGTTACGCCATCAATTTCAAATTGAGGATGTGAATAGGTTTCTATTGTAATACTTTCGAATTGAGCAGTTTCTTTGTCATATGCTTCTAAGTAATCTGGGTCAACATTCTCTCTAGGAAATCTCTTTTTTTCTATTGCCAATGCCAATTTATCATATACGGCTAGTACATCTTCTGCAGTAATGCCAGATTCTTCAATTTCTTCAATAGGTCTTACTGGAAGTTCTTCAAAAGGTTCGTGGCTTGCTCCGTCTTCAATTTCATTTGTTGGTTCAGTATAATTGCTTCCTGATTCAGAAGGGTTATTAACATTTGTTCTATTACATCCAGCCATTCCGCCTAAAAGAGTTGCTGCTACTAAGCCTGTTGCAACTGCTCTCTTTGTATTGCCTTTAATTTTGTCTGCATTCTTTTCTAGATACGCTTTAATTTGTGTAACTTTTTCTTCTGTTAAATCTGATAATTGTTCTTTCTTTTCGTTTAAGTAATTAAAAACTTTATTATTCATTTTTCCCAATCCTTTTTGTTTTTTAGTGGTTGATTTGTATTTTTATAGCGGGTTAACTTTCCACCTTAAGTCAATTAGTTAACCTTTTTGTGTTTGCTAAAAGATATTTTAATCCCACCTTGATACTTAGATTATACACTAGGTTTTTTCAGTAGTCAATACCCAATTTTTTAAATTTATTAAGAAAATCCCAAATGAGATGTACTCAAAATGTGAAGTCAAAATGTGATGTGTCAAAATAAGATGATAAAACGTAATGTGTGTAATGTTCTCAAATTTGTATGTACTAAAATGTGATGTGGTCTAATGTGGTGTATATAAATATTTTATTGTCAAAATATAAAATTTAACTTTTATATCCTAAAAAAACGGTATATGTACCAAAAAGTGTAAAAAATGCCAAATTTTATGTGCCAAAAAATGTAATTTTTATTGATTTTTAACATTTTTTGTGTTATATTATTAAAAACAAAGGAGTGGTTATGCAAAGAAAAATATATAATGATTTATTAAATTGGAAAAGGTCTCTAGATAGAAAACCACTAGTTCTTCAAGGTGCTAGGCAGGTGGGGAAGACCTATATAGTTAATATTTTTGGAGATAAAGAATATTCCAATGTAGTATATTGTAATTTTGAGAAAGAATTGGGTTTAAAGGAGTTTTTTAAAAATTTAGTTCCTGAGGTTATTTTAAAAAAATTGGCGAATTACAAAAGGAAAGAAATTATTCCCGGTCACACACTTATTATATTTGACGAAATCCAAGCCTGTCCAGAGGCTTTGACATCGCTTAAATATTTTTGCGAAGAGGCAAACGAGTATCATATTGTTGCAATGGGTTCTTTGCTAGGTGTCTCGGTGCATAGACAACAATTTTCATTTCCTGTCGGGAAGGTAAGTTTTCTTAATATGTATCCTATGGACTTTGAAGAATTTTTGATGGCTTGTAATGAGGATTATTTAATTGGTGAAATTAAGTCTTGTTTTGATAGTAATAAGCCTTTAGATAGTCTTTATCACGAAAGGGCTTTAGAATATTATAAAACATATCTTTATGTGGGTGGTATGCCAGAGGTGGTGGAAGAGTATCTAAAAACCCATAATTATGATTTAGTTAAGGTAAAACAGCACGAGATATTAGAATCTTATTTTAATGATATGGGTAAGTATAATAAGGAAACGGAAATTCCAAAGACAAGACTGGTTTATAAAAATATTAGTACGCAACTAGCCAAAGAGAATAGGAAATTTAAGTATTCATTAGTTAAGGGTGGTGGCAGAGCAAGCGAATTTGAGGCTAGTATAGAGTGGTTGTGTTTATCTGGTGTGGCTAATCAATTATATAGACTAGAGCAGATTAAACTACCTCTTAATAGTTACAAATCTTTGAGTGATTTCAAATTTTATATGAATGATGTGGGTTTGTGTTGCGCCAGTCTTGACATTTTATTTGACGATATAATGTTTGACAATGCCGAACTTAACGATTTCAAAGGCGGACTAACCGAAAATTATGTGAATAATCAGATGACTGCCAGTCAAATTAATTGTTTTTATTGGACGAGTGGCAATCAGGCAGAGGTGGATTTTATAGCAAGGCTTGATGGTAATATAATTCCTATTGAGGTAAAATCTAGCAACAATACTAAATCAAAGAGTTTAAATGAATATATGACTAAGTATAACCCCGCATATGCTATTAGAATATCTTCCAAAAATTTTGGAATGGAACATAATATTAAGTCAGTTCCTTTGTATGCAACTTTTTGTATTCGTTAATTTTGAAGTATTTATATTTTTTAATGATTTAGCAACTTTGTTCATTAAAGATTTTTATAGTTAATAATATTTTAAGCACTAGATTGTCTAGTGCTTTTTGTGTTTTAATGCAAAAATTATTTATGTGAGTATTATTTGAAAGGTCGTTGTTTTAATTTTGTAAATTATTATTATACATATAATATATTATATTATTATATATACATATATATAAGTAACCGCAACAGGAGTAGTTTGAGGTGTTCTGGAAATTTGCTTTTTGATAGTTTTTATATGATGTTGGGGTTCTAAAGTGGCAAGATTTATGTGCTTTTGCGTAAAATTTTTATGTTTTTTATTATAAGTTTCGCTTTTGATTAGGTTAAAATTGCGGATCAAACGGTATTTTAAGGGATGTTTTTGACGAATTTTGACGAGTTTAAAATATAAAAAAAGAAACACTCGGGCGGGTGGGGTCAAATTTGCAAAAAAAATGTT
>JBJEXU010000029.1:0-3948 GCA_051886095.1 Christensenellales bacterium
ATCCCTAAAAATACACTTGACTGCAAAAATTGTGGTGCAAGCAGAAGAGACTTTTAAACGATTATACATATTTGAAATGAATTAAAAAAAGCAACTTTTAAAAAGTTGCTTTTTTATGTATATTAATCATTATTTTCAAGTGGAAGTACTCTATCTAATTCTTCCATAACTTTAGCAATAGCATTAATTGCTCTATCTAATTGCTCGTGAGTGTGAGTTGCTGTATAACTAGTTCTTAGTAAACTCTGACCAACAGGAACTGCTGGAGATATGCAAGGATTAACATAAACACCCTTCTCTTGTAGCATTTTACAAGCAAGGAAAGTCCTTTCGTTAGTATATGTATAGATTGGGATAATTGGAGTTTCTGCCTCAATAATTTTAATACCTCTAGCCTTTAGACCCTCACGCATATAATTGCTTACTTCTTTTAGTTGTTTAACCCTTTCTGGGTGTTCTCTTAGAACTTTTAAAGATGCTCTTGCACAAGCCACACTTGCTGGTGTTATAGATGCTGAGAAAATAAATGGTCTACTGTTATTTCTAACATACTCAACAACTTCCTTTTTTGCTGCCATATAACCACCAAGACTTGCAAGGCTTTTTGAGAAAGTACCCATATAGATATCTACATCATCTTCAAGACCAAAATGTTCGGCAGTGCCTCTTCCGTGCTCGCCAAGTACACCAAGTCCGTGTGCGTCGTCAACCATTACTCTTGCACCATATTTTTTAGCAAGTGCAACAATCTCTGGAAGTTTAGCAATGTCTCCGCCCATACTAAATACACCATCGGTTACAATTAAAATACCTTTGTCATTAGGTATAGATTTTAATTGTCTTTCAAGGTCTTCCATATTTGCGTGTTCAAATCTTAGAAGTTTAGCATAACTAAGCCTACAAGCATCATAGATACTTGCGTGATTTTCTTTGTCACAAACTATAACATCATTTCTTCCGGCAATAGCACTTATTATGCCCAAATTACTCTGAAATCCTGTGGAGAAAGTAACAACATCTTCCTTATGTAAAAATTCTGCAAGTTCCTTTTCAAGCAATAAATGCTGGTCTAAAGTACCGTTTAGAAATCTACTACCGCTACAACCTGTACCATACTTCTTTAATGCCTCAATTCCAGCCTGAATAACATCTGGGTGATTGGTAAGACCAAGGTAGTTGTTAGAGCCTATCATAACGGTATCTTTGCCATTCATTATAACCTCTGTATCTTGACCGCTTGTAAGTGGTGTAAAGTAAGGATAAAGTCCGTCTTCCTTTAATTTATATACAGTTTGCATAAATTCATTGTGACATTTTTCAAATAAATCCATTTTTCTCTCCTTACCAATCTTTAAAAAGTTTTAGTATTTTATATCATACAAAAATTAATAACTATTTTATCACCTAAATTAAAATTTAACAAATGAATTAATACAATTTGACTTACTTTAAGTTTTTTAATTTATTAATTATAAAATTTACCTATTTTAAATTAGCAATAAGTTCGATTATTGTTTTTTTGTTTTTTTCTGATAAAGAATTAATATTATCTAATAATTGTTTATCTTCTTCGTTAATATATGGACAGAAAAATTCGCTAGTTGTCACATTTAAAACATCTAGAATATCCAAAAACAAATCCATTGTTAGTTGAATTTCACCACTTTCTATTCTATAAAAATAAGTTTTGGAATGACCTAGTTCAATACCCAATTTGTAAGCGGAAATATTCTTTTTTGTTCTTAAAAAACTAATTCTTTCTAGTATTTCTTTTTTTGATAAATTTGTATTTTTCATAGTACACCTTTATCAATATGTTAACAACTTTGTTAATTTAAATATTATCCAATATCGTATATTATTTTGACTTTACTTACCCAAGTTGTTAATATTATTAACGGAATATGTAATTTTATTCGGTATTATTAACAAAAACGGAGAATATTTTATGAACAAAGTGTGTTTTATAGGTCATAACAAAATTAATGTCACTTTAGATTTGATAAACAACTTAAAAAGACTTATATTTTATTTAATTAAAGAAAAAGGTATAAATACATTTCTTTTTGGAAGTAAGAGTAAATTTAATGATATTTGTTATTCTGTAGTTAAAAATTAAAAAATGAAAATTATAAAAGTGGTACAGAACTAGCATATATTTATGCGTTGAAAAAGCACAAAAGAATATATAATTTATATGAAGATAATTTTTTAATTTAAAAACATAAATAGTATATTGTCGGATATTTGTAGTTATATATAGAATATAATATATTATATTAATAATAATTAGAAAAAATAGTTGGAAAATTGTGCATAATATGTTAAAATATTTGCGTAAAAAAGCAAATAAACTTTAGGGGAAATTCTTAAATGGAAGCAAATAACGAACATATTTTAGCAAAATCTGAAAAATATGATGAGGGTGATATACAAGTTCTTGAAGGTCTTGAACCAGTTAGAAAAAGACCAGGTATGTATATTGGAAGCACCGATAGTAGAGGTCTTCACCACCTTATTACGGAGATTGTAGATAATAGTATAGATGAGGCTTTGGCAGGTTTTTGTAATCATATCAAAGTTATCATTAATAGAGACGGCAGTTGTACTGTAATAGACAATGGTAGAGGTATACCTTGCGGTATTCACAAAACCGAAGGCAAAAGTGCTGTTGAGGTCGTGCTTACTAAACTTCACGCTGGTGGTAAATTTGGCGGTGAGGGTTATAAAATTAGTGGTGGACTTCACGGTGTTGGTCTATCTTGTGTTAATGCTCTTTCTGAATGGCTTGAAGTTGTTGTCGAGCAGAATGGTAAAATCCATAAGCAGTTGTATAAGCGTGGTGTGCCTCAAGAACCACTTAAAGTGGTAGGGGATACTGCTCAGACAGGTACTAGCGTAACCTTTATGCCTGATGCTGAGATTTTTGAAACTCTTGATTTTAATTACGACGAACTTAAATCAAGATTTAGAGAAATCGCTTTCTTAAATAAAGGCTTAACAATTAGTATTGAAGATAGACGTGGTGATGAGCCTGTAGGCGAAACTTTTAGGTTTGATGGCGGAATTGTTGAATTTGTAGAATATCTTAACAAAAATAAAGAAACACTTTTCCCTAGTCCTGTTTATGTCGATGTTGTAAATAAGACTAATGAGGTTGAAATTGCTTTCCAATTTAACAATGGTTATAATGAGTTTATTAATTCCTATGCTAATAATATAAACACCGAAGAGGGTGGCACTCACTTAGTTGGATTTAAGAATGCGCTTACTAAAATAATCAATGATTATGGCAGACTTAATAAAATTCTTAAGGATAGTGAGAAACTTTCTGGCGAAGATGTAAGAGAGGGTATAACTGCAATAATCTCAGTTAAACTTACCGAGCCACAATTTGAGGGTCAAACCAAGACAAAACTAGGCAATTCTGAAATGCGTAAGATTGTAGAAGATGCAATGCAAGAGAAATTCGGAGCATACCTAGAAGAGAATCCATCAGTTGGTAGAGAGATTGTTCTTAAATGTATCACCGCTAAGCGAGCAAGAGATGCGGCAAGAAACGCAAGAGATTTAACTAGAAGAAAGGGAATACTTGAAAGCACCACTCTTCCTGGTAAACTTGCCGACTGTACTAATAAAGATAGAAAAGGTAGCGAAATATACCTTGTAGAGGGAGATAGTGCGGGCGGTACTGCTAAACAAGGTAGAGATAGAAGATTTCAAGCCATTTTGCCACTTAGAGGTAAAATAATTAATGTAGAGAAAGCCACTCTTCATAAAGTGCTTGAAAGTCAAGTAATTAAAGATATGATAACCGCTTTTGGTTGCGGAGTATCCAGTGAATTTAATGAAGAAAAATTAAGATATAACAAAATCATAATTATGACTGATGCCGATGTAGACGGAAGCCATATAAGGATATTGTTACTAACATTCTTCTTTAGATTT
>JBJEXU010000030.1:0-3916 GCA_051886095.1 Christensenellales bacterium
AATAAAGTTGTTGGAGGAGATTTAATTCTTGCACACCCGACCGAATGTACACTTAAAGCACTGCCTTTAATTTTGGAGTATTACAAACTTAATAATCTTAAGGCAACTACAGTTACGGAGTGTTTAAAATGATTATTTTAAGCACTTTTCTTTTTTTATTGATTTATTTAAATTTATATGTCAATTATTAAATTGATTCTTAAATATTAAACAATTAATTTATAAATTATAATTAGTAAAGAATTTAAATTTATTTCTATTGTTTTTGTCAAAATTCTTGAATTAATGTTTAAAAGTATTTTATTAAATTTTTATAATATGATATACTTAAGTAGATTATAGAAGAAGTAGTGAGGAGTATAATTCTTGGCTATTTATCCAACAAAAACAAATAAACTTAATTATAGAAAAAAAATGTTAGGATTGGGTATTTCCCTTATCTCTATCTTTTCTTTTTTGCTACTTCTAGTTTGTTTTAATTTTTTTGAGATTTTTACTATATTGATGTTAGGTGTTTTTGGCTTATTTTTCTATCCTATTTGTATATTTTTTATTACTATTGGAATTTTGCTAGTTTGTAATAAACATATCAAGGCATCTAAATCTATTATAGTTTTTTCTTGTGCTTGGTTATTTATTTTTGTTCTAATTTTGCAAATGGCTACTTCTAAAGGTATTGATATTGATTTTGGAACTTATATTACTAATACTTTCAAATATAGTATAACTGCTGGTGGTGTGATTTTTGGAACAATTCTATATCCTATTTATTATTTAACACATACAGTTGCTACTTATATAATTTTAATTGTTGCACTTGTAATAATTTCTGCTTTCTTAATTGATAAAATTAGATTAGAGGTTATTTTTAGAAATTCGCTAAAAGTTTCCGATACTTCTTGTAATGCAGATAAAAATACTGAAGAAACCGAAGACATAGATACACAAGTTGAGGAATTGGCTATTGACAATTCTCAATCTATAGACGAAAGTGATGATGATATATTCATTTCTGATGAAGAAGATGAGCAAAAAGAGGAAGCTAAGGCAATTCTTGGCTTATCTAAGGAAAGGACAATCAAAGACCTAGATACAATTATTGAAACTGCAGAAAAAACTATATCAAATCAAAACATTATTGATAATAAAATTGAACAGAAATCTGCTAATAATAGACCAAATATAATTGTTCACGAGGAGGGTTTTGATAGTTATACTAATAAACTTGAAACTCGAAATGAAAAAACTCCTTATACTGTAAAAAACGAAAAAGAATTGAAAGAAGAAGAACGAAAAAAAGCAGCACTTGATTATCTTAAAATTTCAAAAGGCAAATTTGAGGCAAAGGCTATGCCTAAAGGTCTTGATAATGTAAAAGATGAAAATTTAAATACAACTGAAATAAATAATCAATTTAAATCTCAAACAACTGATAATAACGATAGATTAAGTAAATTAAATAATTTAACACAAAGGGCTGGTTTAATTGATAATAACGAATTACAGATAGGGGTTAATCCTTTTAAACAAAAAGAAACTACTGACTTATATGATGAGAATTTAACAAGGAAATCATTTAACGAAAATAGAGAGCAGTATGCTAATTACACATCTAATCAGCCTCAATCAATAACAATTAATAATACAAATTTTGTTCCTAAAAAAGCACAGGAAATTTATTCTGGGGAAGTAAATGAAAATATTGTTGATGCTAAAGCCTTTAGACCAACACAAGTTTCAATGAATGACCCTGTTATAAAACCTAAACCTACTCAAAAAATATATAAAAAACCTCCTCAATATGTAAGACCTCCTATTGATTTACTTAAGAAATTTTCTTCTACTATTGAAGATGAACAAGAATATATTAATCAAAAAGGTGAATTAATTGTAAAAACACTTAAGAACTTTAAACTTGATGCTAAAGTTATTAATGCTGTTAAAGGTCCTACTTTTACAAGATATGAATTGCAAATGGCTCCTGGTATCTCAGTTAATTCGGTTACTAACAAAGTTAATGACCTATCAATGGTACTTGAAAGTTCTTGTAGGTTCCAAATTCCTATCTTAGGGAAGAATGCTTTTGGTATTGAAGTTCCTAATAAGAAAAGAGTGACTGTTGGTCTTAGGGATATAATCGAAAGTCCTAATTTTCAGCAAAGTAAATCACCTTTGACTTTTGCTCTTGGTAAAGATATTGCTGCTGATTGCAAGGTATCAACTATTGATAAACTTGTTCATACCCTTATTGCTGGTAGTACAGGTAGTGGTAAATCTGTTTGCCTAAATTCTATGCTTGTAAGTTTACTTTATAAGGCTAGTCCTGATGAAATGAAATTATTACTTGTTGACCCTAAAACAGTAGAATTTAGTATGTTTAATAATTTACCTCATATGCTTATTCCTAATACTATAACAGAATGTGACAAAGCCATTTCTGCACTTAATTGGCTAGTAGATGAAATGGAAAGGCGTTATAGACGATTAAATTCGGTTTATGCTAAAAATATTGAGGGATATAATGAAAGTCCTGAGGTTTTATCGGGAGCATTGCCTAAAATGTATTACATTGTTATGGTGTTTGATGAAGTTGGTGACTTTATGATGGTTGCTAAGAAAGAAATTGAGGAAAAAGTTATTAGGCTTGCTGCTAAATCTAGAGCCTGTGGTATTCATTTAATTCTTGCAACTCAAAGACCAACAGTTGATGTTATTACTGGTACAATTAAGGCAAATCTTCCTAGTAGAATTGCTTTTGCAGTTAACTCAATTCAAGATAGTAGAACTATACTTGAAAGTAGTGGCGCAGAGTCTTTGCTAGGAATGGGTGATATGTTGTTCTTACCAAAGGGTTCTAACGATATGGAAAGAATCCAGTGTTGTTATGTAAGCGATGAAGAATTAAGGTCTGTAATTCAATTTGTCAAAGATAATAACGAATGTGACTTTGATGGTGAAATTGAAGAGCAAATGTTTAATAAAAAAGATGATTTTGACCCAACAAGTCACGGTGTTGAAGATGCATTTGACCCAATGCTTAAAGATTGCTTAAGATACTTTATTAAAGCAAAGAAAGCGAGTGCTTCGTCGTTACAAGGTTATTTTGGTATTGGTTATCCTAAGGCTAATAAAATTGTGTTACAAATGGAAAAGGCTGGTTTTGTATCCGCAGGTGATAATAATGGACGAAGAACTTTATTTATAACACAACAAGAATTTGAAGAAAGATTTGGAGAAAGTTTAGACGAATGACAATAGATGAATTAAAAGGGAAGAAAGTTGGTTTTATATCGCTTGGCTGTGATAAGAACAGAGTTGATTTGGAGAAAATTATTTTCAATATTTCTAACTTTGGAATGACCATAGTTAATGATCCAAGTATTGCTAATATAATCATTATAAACACTTGTTCGTTTCTAGAAAGTGCAAGACTTGAATCAATAAATAACATACTTGAAATGAGTAACTTTAAAAGTAATTCTCTTGAGAAATTGATTGTTACTGGGTGTTTAAATGAACTAGGTTACTCTGATTTAACTGAAAGTTTGCCTGAGGTAGATGCTTTTGTTAATGTAAAAGATAATGAAAAAATAATTGAAATTATTGCTGATTTATATGGTTTAAAAATTAAATACAGGCATATTGACAATAGAATTCTTACAACACAAAGCCACTATGCATATTTAAAAATATCTGAAGGTTGCAATAATTTCTGTACATATTGTTTAATTCCTTACATTAGAGGAAGATATAAATCTACACCTATGGAAGAATTAGTGGCAGAGGCAAAAATGCTAGCAAGTAAAGGTATTAAAGAACTCATTATTGTTGCTCAAGATGTTACTAAGTATGGAGTTGATTTATATGGCAAAAAAATGCTTGTTTCATTGCTTAAGCAATTATCTTCGATTGAAAG
>JBJEXU010000031.1:0-14453 GCA_051886095.1 Christensenellales bacterium
CTGAGGAAGAACATAATCAAACATCATGAATAATCCCATCCCTACAGCAAGACCTGTAAGGTCAATTACAGCCAGCTTCCAAAAAGACATCCTCTTTCTTGTGCAGTTCTGTTTTTTTAAATTTGTATTTTCATCTTTCATTTTACCGCCTCCACTTTCTTTACTGCTGATAATAAAGAAATTATTTATTCACAAAACAAATGATTGAAAATTCGGCAAATCAAGATAAACTTTTTGAAAATACTCATATAGTTAAATTATGCAAAGATGGGGACAAAAATATTGCACTTACGAGTTTTGGTGAAAAAATTACTTATAACAAAATAATTATTGCAACAGGTTTTAATTGGGAACTATTAAACAAAAGCGAACTATGTGAAAGGTTTATTTCGTACTCTATAGTAACTGCACCTATAGAAGGCTTTGGCTGGTTTAATAATGCACTTATACACGATGTTGAAGAGCCTTATCATTATCTTAGGTTATTGCCGGATAATAGAATAATTTTTGGTGGTGAAGATACTACTTTTAATGAAAAGCCCATAGATGAGAATAAATCCAATAAAAAATATGACCAGTTAACCAAAGACTTATTTGAGTTATTTCCAAATATAAAAAATACTAGTATTGATTTTAAATTTTGCGGAAGTTTTGGAACAACTAGTAATAATATGGGGCTTATAGGGGAAAGCGGTTGGGACGAAAACACATTACTTTTTATTAGTTGTGGGGCAAATGGAATTATTAATGCTATGAGCGGAATTGACATTATTAAAGATATTTTAAAAGGTAAAGATAATGCTTTAAAAAATTTGTTTTCTCCGACTAGGTCATCTTTAAAATAAAATAAATTATATTTTAACAATTAAATTGAGAAGATAACAAAAAGTTTTAATATTTTTCAAATATTAGTATAAGAAAACTATAAAAACACTTTTCAATATTCACGAATTTAGTTATAATTAAAATATATTATGAAAAAGGAGATTTAGTTATAATGAAAAAATTTTTATCGTTTTTATTTGCTCTTCTTGTCTTAGTACCTTGTTCGTATTTTATGACTGCTTGTAAAAATAACGACACCGAAAAAGTTATGAATGTGGAACTTAATCCGAAACTAGAATTTGTGCTTGACAAGAACGACAAAGTTGTATCGGTTAATGCACTAAATGATGATGGCAACCATATAATTTCAATTTCTATCGAATCGGAGACATTATTTGAAGGACTTACCGCAGAGGAAGCACTAGAATTATTTTTACAAATTGCTAAAGATAATGGCTATTTAATTACTGGCAATGAGGAAGAAATTACCATTTCAATTTCTGGTAGTGCAAAAGAATTACTTAATAGTGTAAAGTCAGTTGCTAAAGATTATTTAGATAAGAATGGTATTAATATAAATGTAGTAACCGAAGCGTTGAAAAAGTCTGAACTTGTAAGTAAAGTGAAAGAATGTATGCAAGAATACACTGAAGTAGAACTTAATAATATGACTGAAGAAGAACTAATTAATCTTATTAAACAATCTAGAAAAGAGACCAGGGATTTCCTAACTCAAGAGTTAAAAGAAGTTTATTATGCTCTAAGATTAGAAGAACTAAATACTGCTAAATTTCAGGCACTTCTAGATGCACTAAATATTAGTGGTGGCGTTGGTGAGGCTATGAATGGCTTTACAAGTAATATGGAAAATTTGCTAACTTCACTTGAACAACTAAAAAATGCTCTAGTTGAACAATTATTAGCAGAGGATAGTGAGTATAATATCAAAATGCAGGCATATATTGAAGTTAAAACTGAATTATTAGAAGCAAGACTAGAATTATCTGCTGATGGTACTATTACAGCAGATGAGAAAGCAATTCTAGATGATATTGAAACTAGAGTTAATGAAGCAAAAGTTGCTTTAGAAAATGCAAAACAAACAGCACTTGAGGCATTAACAGCATTAAGAACTCAAGTAAATAATACTTTGGCACAAGTAGAACCTTTCTTAAATAGTGTTAAAAATTGGTTAAATGGTATTGGTGCAAATTTAGATAATTATGAAAATGCTAAAGATAATGCAAAGAAAAACTTTGCAGAAGAATTTAAGGCAGATACAAAATTTGCTGGTTTTGTAGGTAAAGACAATTCTCATTGGGCTAAAAATCTAAAACCTGCTGAATAAGCAAAAACTATAAGAATTTTATAAGTGTAATTCTTTAATTTTGCTTGCAATGCTTATAGATAAACTTCCCAAACGAAAACAAATTAATTACTATTTAAAAAAACAATCAAGGAAAAAATCTTTTGATTGTTTTTTTTGTTTGTTTAGACAAAAATCTTTTCGACAAAGACTTTTACAAAAAATCTCTATACTTAGTTATTTTGTTTTGTTTTTTTTATGTTATAATGTAAAATATTTATAAAGATAAGTACAATGAAGAAATATGGCTAATCTTTTTAAATATTTATTTTTTAATAAAAGTTAAATTAAATTGCTAATGCAATAGGCTTAGAAGGAGAAAGACTAAAAATGGGTTTTTTGAGTAAAATTTTTAAATCAGATAATACAAGGAATGTCGACAAACTAGAGAAGATTGCTAGTAAGGTCGAGGCTCTTAGTGATAAATATAAAAATATGACTGATGAGGAACTAAAAAATACAACATCGGTTTTAAAACAAAGATTACAAAATGGTGAGAAAACTATAGATATTTTGCCAGATGCCTTTGCTTGTGTTAGAGAGGCTAGTACTAGGGTAATTGGTAAAAGACATTATCATGTTCAAATTCTTGGAGGCATTGCTCTTTTTCAAGGAAGAATTGCCGAAATGAAAACGGGTGAAGGTAAGACACTAGTAGAGACTCTTCCTGCATATCTAGTTGCTTTAGAAGGCAAAGGCTGTCATATTGTAACTGTTAACGAATATTTGTCATCTCGTGACTCCGAATGGATGGGAAAGATATTTAGGTTTTTAGGACTAACTGTAGGAATATCCACACACGATATGACACCTGAACAGAAGAAGGCAGCATACGATTGTGATATTACTTATAGCACTAATAACGAACTTGGTTTTGATTACCTTAGAGATAATATGGTTATGCGTCCAGAAGATAGAGTGGCTAGGGGTTATCACTTTGCAATTATAGACGAGGTCGATAGTATCCTAATTGATGAGGCTAGAACTCCGCTTATTATTTCTGGCAGGGGTATGAAGAGTAGCGAAGACTATAAGAAAGCAGCAAGATTTGCCAAGTCATTGAAAACTAGTGATTATGAAATTGATGAGAAAGAGAAAGCCATTAGACTAAATGAAAATGGAATTGCCAAGGCTGAAAAGTTTTATAATATAGAGAATTTAAGTGATATATCCAATATTGAATTAAATCACTATATCAATAATGCGCTTAAAGCACATTATATAATGCACAAAGACAATAATTATATAATTAAAGATGGCGAGATTATAATAGTTGACGAGTTTACTGGTAGACTTATGGAGGGAAGAAAATATTCTAATGGTCTTCATCAGGCTATCGAGGCTAAGGAAGGACTTGAAGTTAGAGATGAGAACAAAACTCTTGCAACTATTACATTCCAGAATTTCTTTAGAATTTACGAGAAAATTAGCGGAATGACGGGTACTGCTAAGACTGAAGAAACCGAGTTTAATAAGATATATAACCTAGATGTAGTGCAGATTCCAACTAATAAACCTGTAAGAAGGATTGATTGGACAGATATAATCTATCCTACTGAGAAAGCCAAAATAAATGCTATTGTTGAAGAGGTTAAGAAAGTCCACGCAGAGGGTAGACCAATACTTGTTGGTACGATTACTATTGAAAAGAGTGAACTTATTTCTAAAGAACTAAAGAAAGCAGGTATTAAACATAATGTTTTAAATGCTAAGAACCACCAGAAAGAGAGTATGATAATTGCTCAGGCTGGCAGACTTGGTCAAGTAACTATTGCTACTAATATGGCTGGTCGTGGAACGGACATTATGCTTGGAGGAAACCCCGAGTATTTAGCAAAACAAAAAATGGAAGATTTAGGTTATACTGCAGAGCAGATTGAATTTGCAACATCTTATCTTCCTAGCGATAATCCAGAACTTGAGAAAGCAAGAGAAAAGTATAAGAAATACTACAAAGAATTTGAACAAGTGACCGAGGACGAGAAAGGCAAAGTTATTTCTCTTGGCGGACTTCATATAATTGGTACAGAAAGACACGAAAGTAGAAGAATAGATAACCAGTTGCGTGGTAGAGCAGGTCGTCAAGGAGACCCTGGTAGTAGTGTGTTCTTTGTAAGTATGGAAGACGAACTACTTAGAAGGTTTGGAGGAGACAAACTTCAAGGTGTTGTAAGGTTCTTTAAGATTGAAGATGATACTGCCTTCTCTCTAAAATTCTTATCTAAACAAATTGAGGCTGCTCAACGCCGTATTGAGGGCTTTAACTTCTCGGCAAGACACACTGTACTTAAATTTGACGATGTAAATAACCAACAGCGTAAAGAAATCTATAAAGAAAGAAATAGGGTTCTTGATGGTGCTAATGTACACGATGAAGTTATTGATATGATTAAGGAATTTGCATCAAATACCGTTTATGATGCTATTGATGATAAAGCTTCTTATGAAGAGTGGGATATTGAAAAGATAAACAATATGCTTAATAACCGTGTTCTTCCTGCAGACTTTAATTATGTTACAAATGATATGATAGAAGGTCTTGAACCTGAAGAACTTGCCGAAAATGTTGCGAATAAAGCGGTAGAGATTTATGAAGCAAAATGTAAAGCTTTGGGCGAAATTAAGATAGATTATCAGAAGATTGAAAGAGAAATACTACTTAGAGTTGTAGATAGTTTGTGGCGTGACCATATTGATTTTATGGAAATTTTGCGTAGTGAGATTGGTCTTAGGGCTTATGGAAATCACGACCCAATTATTGCATTTAAACAAGAAAGTAGTCAGGCTTATGAGAATATGATTGAGAGAATGAGAGAGGAAACTGCGATGTTCCTTATCAATTTCAAAATCCAAATCGAGAGAAAAGTTCCTGTAAACTTTGTTAAGAAAGATTTAACTCCTGAGCAATTACAGAAAATTCACGAAGCGTCTTTAAAAGCAAAAAAAGACCTTGAAGCAAAGAAATCAAACGATGGAGATAATACAACAGAGAATACTGATGCTAATAAACAATTAGATAAATTAATGAAAACGCCTACAAACATTGATATGGTAACTAATAGTACCGAGAAAACCGAAGCTAAGAAAAAAGGTAAGGTGGTAGGCAGAAATGACATCTGCCCATGTGGCTCGGGCAAGAAGTATAAGCAGTGTTGTGGGAGAGATGCAAAATAGCCTGAAATAAAGCCATTATAAAAAATTACAATTTTATAAAATTCTATAAAATAATCAAAGTGTCCACGAAATGTCCATAACGGGATTTTGTGGACATTTTTAATAGACTAATAATTAAATTTTACATTTTTAAAGTTGAGTATTGAAATTAAAAAATTTATATGCTATTATATGAGTAATAATTTTTGGTGGAGATAAAGTTATGAAAATTGAATATGTTGAAGAATTTTTAAGTAGACTTGGTTATGAATGGAAAAGAGAATATTTTAATTCTAAAACCCTTGATTATGTTGTTGCTGAGAAATGGGAAGATATTCGTTCTAATTTTTTTAGACTAACTTCTCTCAGACTTTATAAAGGTAAAGACTATGGATATATTGATTTCTTAATTAACGAGAAACATTTTATACAATATAGAGAAGAACCTGAAATACAAGGAAGTGGCTCGCAAATTTATATGGATAAAGATTATTCAAACGAGTGGCAACAATTTCAAGCAGAAAAATCGCCATCAATGGGAGATTAGTTTTTAAGTAATTAATAAATGGGAATGAGAATGATAATTTCTGAAACAGTTAGCACTAAGTGTTGGCTGTTTTTAGTTTTTAAATATAATGCTTTTGAGATGAGTGCAACTAGATGTTCTGTATGTAATTCAAGATTAATAAAATGAACTTTATAAAAACGACAAAGATGTTTAAATTAAACTAGAAAATTTGGTCGTTTTTTTATTAAAAACAAAAAAATAAAATAAAGTTATTTATCTTTAAAAGAAAATAATTGAAAAATATAATACGCTGTGTTATAATTTTCAAAGAAGTTGGTGTTGCTATGGGAACTTTATTAAAATATGAGATTGGCAGAAGAAATTTTGACCATCAATATCATTGGCAAAAACTTAATATAGTCGATAAATCTGCAGAGAATTATTTTCAGATTACTAAACCAGCCATTATTTGTTTGGGTGGAAATCACACAGCAAAAGCAATTAATGCAAATTCTCTATGTCGAACAGCAGAGAGTTTAATGGGTGTAAAATTAAAAACTATAGATAATGAATTGGCGACTTTTGATGATGTGGATATTATAGGCATATCTTATGGTTTAAATTTAGAAAAAAAATTTAAAAAAGACGGTAGTCGTGCCCCAATATGTGATTTCTCTGATGAAGAATTTAATGAAATTATTAATTCATTATTTTTACCTTTGTTTACAAATGAAACTGGTAGTAGATTGCCTGTGGAAATAGCAAAGAAAAATTTTTCGCAAATAACTTTCTTTACTTATTGCTATGGTGCGTTTCAATTATATGAGTTAATCGATGAAGTTAAGTTAAGGCTAGAGGGGCTTGGATATTCTAAAGATGAGATAAATTCAATTATGTCTGATAGCAGACAAGTATCTTATGCGCCTTGGACAGATGCTAGGAATTTACCAACAATAGCATTTAAAAGTTTGCAGGATACCACAACAAACTTCGGTAAAAAACATTATTTGGAACATAAAGATAGTGTAAATGGAATAAAAGTTTATTATAATGCAAAAGACACTCAGGGACAATTTATTTATCCTAAGGCACAAACATCATCTATAGAAGTAATATCGTCAAAGTTAATCAATGAAAACGATGAAAATGTAAATGAACACAGTCTAGATTTACTAGAAAGATATGATGACGATTGGACTTTGTGTGATAATAGAGATAGTAAGAATGCAGATGCTATATCTCAAATGGCTGGCTATGCTCTTTCCGAAAGTGTTGCTAGGTCGCTTAGAATGTATTATGATAATAAGTATATTCCTAATAGAGATTTGATAGATGTTACTAAAGATTTAGAGAAAATTTTGTTAAATTTTAACGATAATGATTTAATAATGTAAAAAAGTAGGGCTAGGATTAATGATAATATTAAATAATCAAAAAGAAATTTTAAATGAACTTGTCGGTAACTTGAAAATTGTTGCCGACTGTCTTTGATGTTGATAATTTAAAAGTAGGGATTGAAAAGAAAAAAATTGAGGCATTAAAACCAGAGGTCTATACTAACCCAAGTTTATCTAGCAAAATAAATAAAGATATCAAAGTAATGGAAAGTAAGGTATTTAATCTAGAAAGATTAAATTCTCAAATTTCCGATATGAAAGATTATATAGATATGTGCGAACTTGAAGGTGATGAAGAGATAGCCAAAGAAATTGATAAAGAGCTAGAAATTTTGAGAAAAGATATTTTTGAACTATACATTTCAACTTTACTATCCGGTGAATACGACAACAACAATGCGTTTGTTAAAATTCACAGCGGTGCAGGTGGCACTGAGGCTTGTGACTGGGCTTCAATGCTTCAAAGAATGTATGAAATGTTTTCGGAAAAGAATGGTTTTAAGTGTATAATGACTGATAAAATTGATGGCGATGGTGCGGGGGTTAAGAGTGTTACGCTTAAAATTGATGGAGACAATGCCTATGGTTATTTAAAAGGTGAAATGGGTGTTCATAGACTTGTTAGAATTTCGCCATTTGATAGCAATAAACGCAGACATACTAGTTTTGCTTCAGTTGAAGTTATGCCAGAACTTAATCAAGATGTTAATGTTGAGATAAGAAATGAAGATTTGAAAATAGATGTTTATCGAAGCGGTGGTGCGGGTGGACAGCACGTAAATACAACTGATAGTGCGGTTAGAATTACACATTTGCCTACTGGAATTGTTGTGGCTTGTCAAAACGAAAGGTCACAACTCAAGAATAGAGAAACGGCAATGTCTATGCTTAAGGCAAAACTCATTGCCCTTGAGATTGATAAGAAAATGCAAGAAAGTCTTGCTCTTAAGGGAGATGCCAAAAAGATTGAATGGGGTAGTCAAATTAGAAGTTATGTGTTTTGTCCTTACACAATGGTTAAAGACCATAGAACGGGGTATGAAACAAGCGATGTTTATGGTGTAATGGACGGAAATATTAAGGACTTTATATTCGAGTTCTTGAAAGTTGTTAATTAGTCGAGTAAAATGTTTAATAGAATATAAAAACAATTAACTCTCACTAGGTCCTTTTTACTTTCGGAAATCGTTCAAGTTAAATGTTTTTCATAAATTAAAATAAAACAGAAAGGGTGTTGGTGGTTAATTATAATATTATAAGATGCTGTTAACACGATAGATAAAAGATTATGTATAGAGAAATAGTTAAAGAAAAATTTAATAATTTGCAACAAGAATATAAAAACAAAGACATTTTGGTCTTAGGAATAGAAAGTAGTTGTGACGAAACAAGTATTGCTGTTGTAAAAAATGGTGTAGAAATTTTAAGTAATGTAATTGCTACCCAAATAGAAATTCACGCAAGGTTTGGAGGGGTTGTGCCAGAGGTGGCTAGCAGAAATCATTTGCTTGCAATAGATAATGTACTTGATGAAGCCTTAAAGAAAGCGGGAATTCAATTATCTGATATTGATGCAATAGCAGTAACTTATGGAGCGGGTCTAATTGGTGCATTAATGGTAGGTGTTAGTTATGCTAAAGCCTTATCTTATGCTCTCCAAATTCCACTTATTGCAGTTAATCATATTAAGGGTCATATAAGTGCAAATTATCTATGTCACAAGGATTTAAAACCGCCTTTTATTTCACTTATAGTAAGTGGTGGACATACCGCTTTAGTAAAAGTTAATAATTATTATAAGAACACTTTGTTAGGCTCTACTACAGATGATGCGGTTGGTGAATGTTATGACAAAGTGGCAAAAACTCTAGGTTTAGGTTATCCAGGTGGGGTAGTTATTGACAAAAAAGCGAAAGAAGGCAAAAACAATATTAAATTTATAACCCACGAGATAATGCCTAAGAGTTTTGATTTTAGTTTTAGTGGCATAAAGACAAGTATAATTAATTATGTGCATAAATTAAACCAAAAGAATGAGCCTATCCCAGTAGAGGATATATGTGCTTCAATGCAAACTCAAGTAGTTGAAGAATTAGTTAGAAAGAGTATTCTTGCTTGTAAAAAATATAGAGAAAAAATTTTGGTAATAGGTGGTGGGGTATCTGCCAATTCGGCTCTTAGAGAGAGACTTCTTGAAGAGGGCGAAAAAAATGGTATAAAAGTTTATTTCCCAGAGATGAAACTTACTGGAGATAACGGTGCAATGATTGCAAGTGAAGGGTACTTCCAAATTATATCGGGCAAAGGACTTGCAGATTTAGATTTAACACCAGCACCTAATATTAATCTAAAATTTGAAGCAAGGAAGAGGTTGTAATTTTAATATAATAAAATCATTCAAGCAATCAAAGACAACATTGAATTTGAACTCATAACTTTTTTTAATAAGGCTTATATAGGCATTGACCTTGTGACAATAATCACAATAGGTGTCTAATGTTAAAGATATATAAATTGGTTATAAAATAAAAAAGGCATTGAACTTTAATTAGAACAATGTCTTTTTAATTTTGGTCTAAATCGGTATTAGAAACAAAACTATCTTCTGTAAAATTATATATTTTATTTATTTTTAGTAATTGAGTTCTAATAGCGTTAATAAGATTACTCTGAGCATCGGTTAAAATTCTTTTGTTTTCAATGTAATTAATCATATAGACTGTATCAAAAAAGGTTTTCTTAATTTTCTCAAGTTTAAGTCCTTTTAAGTCGGAGATATTATCCAGTCTATCGGCAAGTTTTATTATTAATGCATAACTAGACATATATTGCATCTTATGTGCTAAATAAATTTGCTTTCCTACTAATTTGGGAACATAAGTGGAAGAGGTTACTTCCATAACAAGACTTGCTACAACTTCGCCAAACCTATCTTGTAGTTCTCTATAAGAAGTATATGTGTCCTCTAAAACATCGTGAAGTAAAGCACCCGCTTTTAAAACATTTGCATTAGTGGATGGTTTAAATTGCATAACTAATTGGCTGACTCTAATTGGGTGGGTAATATATTCTTGTCCGTCAGAACGCAACTGACCCTTATGTCGTTCTTTCGCAAACGCCATTACTTCATCTATATTAATTTCGTCATTAATATCTATGTGCATATTAAACCTCTTAAATTTAGGTTTTTAGATTTTTATTTTATATTACTAATTTTATGCAAAATAATTTTATTTGTGAAAAAATAAAATTATATTTAATATAACACAATTTAGATTTTATTGTCAATGTACTACTGACAATTATATATAAAAAAAGACAAGTTTTTTCTATATTTGTTAATTGATTATTATAGAAAAGTTCTTGGCTTTTTATTATATAATTGGTATTTTTTAAAATCTATTATTTTGTGGTTTTGCCACCATATAATTTGGCAGTTTGATTAAGTAAAAGCGATTTGGGGGTAATCCTTGTTAAAAAATATAAAAATTTGTATTTATTACCAATGATATAGAAAGGTTTAGTTTTCTTTTTATTTGTATATTTAAAGATTTTATTTGCAACATAGTCGCAAGATAATTTTTTATTTTCATTGGCGTCTTTTCTCTTTGTCGCATCGTTTATTCTATTGCCATATCTCTCGTTAGTTTCGAAATCTTTGATACGATTTTTAGTAAAATTAGTTTTTGTGTCCCCTGGACAAAAAGCAACAACGTCTATTCCTAAAGGTGCTAGTTCCATTCTAAGTGAGAAACTTAAATTTAGAACGGCAGATTTGACTGAACCATATATGCTACGGAATGGCACTGGGAATAAAGCCATTGCAGAGGATAAATTTATAATTTTTGCACCGCTTTCCATAAATGGCAAGGCACTTCGTGTACAATATAATGTTCCATAATAGTTAACTTCTACGAGTTTATGAATTTGCTCTGTAGGGATTAGTTCTGTAATTCCACTCATACCTATTCCCGCACAATTAATTAAGATATCAATATTGCCAAATTTATTATGTATTTCATCAAAAACTTGCTTTACTTTATTTTCGTCATTAACACTTCCAAAGTAATGGTTTTCTTCTTTGGTGTCTTCTAGTGAAAAGGTTATAACATTATCTCCACATTTTTTAAATAATTCCTTAAGTGCTAGACCTATCCCGCTAGTTCCGCCAGTAATTACAATATTTCTATTCATATTTTCTCTCCTAAATAGTTGTGAATTCATTGCTAAATTTTAATTTTCTTATATATTTTGTGCTAATGGTTGTTGCCAATTATGCTATCGTATTTATCAAAACATAATTCGTTGGCATACTACTGACATTGTCTTGCGTGAAACTGCCATGAATAAGATTAATTATTTTTTTCTTTTTTAATTTTGATAGTATACAACAAATGCCACTCAAAATGTCTGCATAAATCTATTGGCTAAGTAAAAATAATTTTTGATCTATATTATATAACACAATAATTTTAACAAAAATGAAAGAAAGTAACAAATACTTTTGTGTCTTTTTACATTAATGGTTGCATTTTCTAAAATAATTTGTTAAAATAATTAAGTATTATAACTAAAATGACTTAATCTTAATTAAGTAACTGTTAAAGAATAATTTTGTAATATTGGGGTGTCGCCAAGCGGTAAGGCAGAAGACTCTGACTCTTCCATTGCGTGGGTTCGAATCCTACCACCCCAGCCAAGTGAGAACCAGTTGAACACGCAGATAAAGCCGTTTTTTACTGGTTCTTTTTATTTTTACTCAAAAAACACCCCAAAAAATGCATAAAAATAAGGTGTTTTTAATATATAAGAAATCAAGCCTTTTTGAGTGAATATATTTTTGTTTTAATGTATAAAAATAATATATCTCCTTTTTCTTTTGTTGTTCGGTTGTAGCACATTTCTCGTAAAACAAAACCAATGTAAAATATTACTTAAACAATTTAATAATTGTGTTTGTCAGGATTTGGTCCTGGCATTTTTTGTCTTTACTTACACGCAATATTTTAGCATTTTGTTTGGTTTGTGTTTTACAAAAAATTTTAAATAAAAAAATTAGTACCGAAATATGCGTCCGTCCTCTCTGCCAAAAGGCAAAAGGAGGTTTTTATATGAATAATTTATCAAAAGAAAAAATCTTAGATAAAAAACAATATTACATGAGTGAATTGGATTTTTTTGATGGTGAATATCATTGCATATTCAATATTCTAGAAATCAAAGAAAACTATGTAATTTGTTCATTTAGTAAAGCTGGAAGAATTACCGTAAATGAATACGATTTGCTCGAAGATAAAAATAGTAATTTGTATTTCGAATATGGTCCAGACTTTGAAAAAATTTACATAGAAGATTTTGAAAAATTTAATTAAGGAGATAAAAAATGAAATATTTAGAATTAAAACAAAAGCAACAAAAAGAAATAAATGATTTTCCTTTCGGATTCGCGTTTAGCAACGAACAATTTAAAGAAATGATGGAAAAATTTGGACTAAGTGAAAATGACACAGATAAAATCTATTCAATCGGTGCTGGTGGTTACATTAAGAAAACAGATGCAGACGCTATGCACGAAATGTTCAAACGACACAGACAAGAAATAGAAGAAGAAATTGAAAAAGACAAAACGGGTACAGGCTTTATATACGAAATGTTTAAATATGAACTTTCTAATCACGAATATTGTATTACTTATGACTTAGAGCCAACATTGGACGCATTAGGATTAACTTTAGACGAAATAAATATAAAAGAAAACTTAAAAAATGGCTTGAAAAAAGCATTGAAAGATTACAAATAAGGAGAAAAGATAATGACAACAAAAGAACAAAGAAAAGAAATAGCAATTAAATATATGAAAGAATTAGACATATACAAGCCATACATAGATGGTTTTAATAAACATTACTATGAAGGATTTGGTGGGTTTTGGACTTATCAAGAACCTGAATTAGAACAAAAGTTAAAAGAAATTGAAGAAAAATATAATTGTACAGTTTATGCAATAACTCACGAAATTACAGAGTTTGGCGAACTGTACGATTTTTTATTAGTAACCGATTATCCTGAAGAATGGAACGATTTAGTATATAAAGGACAAACAAATAATCAACATTATGCTTTTGCATATTGCTGGAATAAAGATGATGACTTCTGCTCTGAATTTGGGACAATATTAGTTCAAAGTTTTGGTGGTGGAATTAGGAGGATTGGATAATGAAAAATATCAAAGAAATTAAACCTATACTTACTGCCCTATACTGTATCAATTTTTTAGGAAATAAAGATGAAGATATAGACAAGATATTAAAATATGCTTTTAATAGTTTGTTTAATAGCAATACGAATTTACTTACACTTGTTTGTGTTGGCAGAACAAAAGAAGATGTTATGCCTGAAATATGGCAAGTACTTAAAGAAGAAACAAAATTCAAAGGAGATGAATAAAATGGCTAATTTAAAAGATTTGGAAAAATATTTAAATTATGAATTTTCATCGGGTTGTTTTACAGGTGAAGATTACAAAACTTTTGAAAGAAAGTATACAAACTTACTTAAAACAATTTGCAAAAATAATAATTGGAGTTTAATCAAATTTAACAAAAATCATTATTGTTTTTCTGCCTTTATTAAAGGTGGTACTGAAAATAAATATGTTTACATTTCTATTAGTGATGTTAGATATTTTAATAACGACTGGTTTAATCACATACTTATTAGGACTGCAAAAAATGAAGTAGATTATAAAGGTGGTTTTAATTATTACACAACATTAGATAAGCTAGAAGGCAAAATTTGCGAATTGCTTGAAGAACTACCATTTTAGGAGGAATTATGATTACATTAAACCTAAAAACCGAAACAAAAGAACAAGAAATATTAAAAGACTATCTTGAAAACAATGTAAGTGAAGTTCTAGCAGATAAAATTAATAATGGTGTTAAAATTATTAAAGATAACAAAACTTTACTTAATAAAAAATCCTTGTCCGACTTCATGAAATACGCTTGTGAAGAAGCAAGAAAACTTGCTGAAAAAGGTTTAAACTATGCTTGCATTGAAGATAAAGTTGTGTTTGGTTGGGCTATCCATTATTTTGAAGAAGATAGTATTGAAGGAAATCTTTATAACGAAGATGGAACTGAATACAAAGTTGAAATCAAAACAACAACACCAAAAGTTGAAGTTAAACAACAACCAAAGA
>JBJEXU010000032.1:0-3861 GCA_051886095.1 Christensenellales bacterium
TAAATCAAATAATATTCTTTTTTTAGATGATAATCATAAAAAAGCATTAGAAAATAGACTGGGAATTTATTTTTTTAGTGAAGATGATAATCAAATATTTGATAAAATTCAAAAGGTTATTGATTATTTATCTAATAAAGTTGACTATTTACTAATTGAGGATATATATAGAAATAGGTTTGGACAAGATAAGAAATTTGTAGATGAGAATTATTTTATTAATACTTATAGCAAAAAATTATCTAATTATCAGATAGAAAAGTGCTTTAATAAATTATCTAGATATTCTAAGGAAATAATTTATAAAGAAATATATGGAATGATTTTTGGATTTTATAATTTGTCTGAGAAACCTGACATTTTGCCATTAAATCAATATATTAATTTAAGAAAAGATAGTTTTTCTAGAGAAACTTGCGAAACAATTTATCAGATTGCACTTGATTACAAGAAACATCTTATTAATAATAGTTTACTTGATAATAATATTGCATCACGACTAATTATTAATTCACTTGATAAAAATTTTGAATATTCATTGTCAATCATTGATGAAGTTCAAGATTATACACAAGTTAATTTATGTTTATTTAAGAAATTGAGCCTTAAAATGTTTTGCGTGGGTGATGCTCAACAGATGATTAATCCGTCCTATTTTAACTTTGGATATTTAAAAAATTTACTTTTTGAAAAAGACTTAACTGAAGTAAAGGAATTAAAAAATAATTATAGAAATACCGCTAAAATCGCCGAAATTATAGATGGCCTAGGTCAAATTAATAAGGCAGAATTTGGCACTCATAATTTTGTTCTGAAAGGTCAAAGTGTTGATAGTGGAATTAAGTCAGTAGCAGATTATATTACCAATGAAGATTTTGCAAGATTAATTTCAAATAATAATTTTGATAATTTTACATTTGTAGTTGCAAATAATCAGCAAAAGAAAGAATGTGGAAAAATTATAAAAAACCAAGAAGTCTTGACTGTAAGCGAGATAAAAGGACTTGAAAGAAATACAATAGTTACTTACAATTTATTAAGTATCAATGCTGATAAATGGCAAATTTTACAGCACCATAAGATAAATCATAAACAAGCAGACGAAAACTCAGTCTTTAGATACTATTATAATTTGTTTTATGTTGGAGTGTCTAGAGCAAAGCAACATATTTTTGTTGTAGAAAATATTAAAGTAAATCAATTTGAAGATTTCTTTAATAAGAACTTTAAACTAAAAAATAGTAAAGAGGCTCTTAAAGATTTAGGTGAGATAGTAAGCAAAATTGAGTTTACTCAACAAGAGGTATATGAGCGAATTAATGAATTTGTAAAACTTGGTCAATATGATAACGCACGATTTACTGCATCTAAAGTTCAAGACGATAGAATTAGAGTAGATTATTTAAGAACTATTGAAATTTATGAGAATTTAATTCATTTTGGTAAGTATAGGGAAGCAGGTATTAAATTCTGGGAATATGGACTCCTTGTTGAAGCAAAGAAACAATTTACTTTGTCAGGTGACACAATGCTTATTGAACTTATGGATAGTTGTAGTAATAAAAACAATAGCAATCTTAAATATGATATTATTAATTATTTTGATGATGTTAAAGATAACTTTGCTAGAAAATTTATATTAGAAACCATTAATAAAGATGTAAAATCTTTAAAAGATAGTTTTAGTGAAATTAAAGAAAATTTTAGAAGGGAGGCAATGAATGGAAAACGAAATTAAAACTCTTATCACTACATTTAAAGAATATAGAGATTTGTTAACACCAATTGAGCAAAATCTTAAGGCTTTTTCTAATTCATTTGGAAGTATTAAAGACGATATTCAGAACCTTAATAATAGTTTTGATGGTAACTTACAAGCCAAATTAGATAAAATTTATAAAGAACTTTCATCACAAGCCGACAAAGCAAAATCTCTATCTAGTGAGGTAGATAGATTTATGGCTTCTAGTAGTAAATATATTTCATCAGTAGATAGTTTAATCAATATTTGTAATAAGATAGAAAGCAAATTAACAACGGTAGATAATCTTCAGTCTAAAGCAGAAACACAAATTGAAAAATTAGATGCTATAATTGAGGAAAAAAAGAAAAGTTATGATATTAAACAACTAGAAAAGAATTTAGCAACATATAATGTTGGAGTTCAGAAAGTAAGCGAATATATCAACAAAGATGTGGCCGAGAGTTTAAAATCAAGTAGCGATACAATAAAGCAAATTCAAGATAAAAATAATAGCATATTTGAAGCGATTATTAACGAGAAGGGTAGTATAGATAAATTAATTGAAAGTTATAATCATTCAAACGAGTTGCTTAAGAAAATAGTCGAAGGCAACGATGTTAACGAAGAGTATATTTTTGAAATTTTAGATAGATGGGCAGAAGATAGAAAATTAAAAATAAAAAAATAATAAGGAGGAAATATGGACCAAGTTACTGTAAGTCAAATTTTTAATGCAATCAAGTCAGATGACTTGGTGCTATTTTCCTCTTTAATTAAAGGCAACGAAAATATTTCTTTTGGCAGATTTCCAATACTTTCTTTATGCTATTTGTATAATTCCCAAAAGATAATTGGCGAGTATAAATTAAAACTATGCAAAATTAAGGAATTTACCTATGTAAACGAGTTTTTTGAGATTTATAATAGTTTTAAAAAAGTGGCAGGAAGGGCATTAAGACTATATACTAATAATGGGATTATTTCTCCTCTTGAAATGCTTGCAATTCTACATAAGGATAGCCTTGTTATAAAAAATTTTAAACTTTTTAATAAGAACGAAAACATCTTAGATAATTTAAGACAAATTTATTTATTTAATTCTCAAAAAGTAATAATTACTCCCACCTCAATTAAAATAAGTAAATCACCACTCTCTAACTACTTTAGGTCTAGGTGCAAAAAGGCATTGTGTCTTTCTTGTTGTTTTATGCTTTTGCTTGTTTTTACTTATTTAATTACAGGCTTTACAATAGGTCTTGGAACTGCTATTTTGCCATTTAAAATAAGTAGTCAAGAGCAATTCTATTTAGCTTTGCAATCGGGTGGAAACTATAAACTCAATACCGATATTTATTTAGATGATGCTGATAAATGTGAAAATTTTGATGGTAATTTAGATGGTAATTATCATACAATTTATATTAAATCTTTGCCAAACGAAAGTTTAATTAAAAATAACTTAGGAATTATAAAAAATCTAAATATTATTTATTCTAATCTAAGTGGGGAAGTTTCAAGTAGTATAAGTTTATTTGTAAATAACAACGAAGGCATAATAGATAATGTCAATATAAAATGCGATAATATAAATCTGAATGTTAATAAATCTCAATCAAGTGATATTTATATTACTGTTTTTGCACTAATTAATAAAGGACAGATTAATAATTGTCAATTAAATTTAATCGGAGAGATGAGTGCTAGTTCTATAGGTGAATGTTTTGTAAGTGGCTTTGTTGGAGAAAACTATGGCAAAATTGAGAATTGTACTTTTGCAAGTGGAAATATAAAAACGAGTGATATAGATTTATCGGGAATTGTAATACTAAATAATATAGGTGCAAAAGTTATAAATTGTAAAAATTATTCCACTCTTTTGCAAGATAGTATATTAGACGAATGGTCGCCTAATGTTAGTGGAATTACACTTACAAATTATGGTCTTATTGAAAACTCATATAACTTGGGTGATTTGTCTATCAATTCATTAAATGATAAAGAAGATGCACAAGGAAATGTTTTCTTGGCAGGGATTTCTACTTTAAATTATGGGTCTGTTATAAAATGTTTAAATAAAGGCAACTTAACTGCTACTTCTAAAAGATTGATTATTTATT
>JBJEXU010000033.1:0-3857 GCA_051886095.1 Christensenellales bacterium
AATATTGTTTATACATTTCCAATAAGTCATCTTGTTGTGCAAATTTAAGCACAATAGGGCCTGAATACTTATAATCGTATAATTGATTTTGCAAACTCTCTAAGATAAATACATATGCCTTAAATCTCGCTAATTGTTCAACAAGTTTATTTTCAGGCATTTTTTTATAAGACTCGGAAAACCTTGTTAAAATCCCTTTATTAAGAGTCATTTGTTCATCATATATGGTTCTTAAATCTACATTAGAAAGATTTGCGACTTCATTTAAAAATTCTTTCTGCAATTCTTGTGTTTCAAATAGCCTCATAACAGAAAATTTCTGACTTGAACTATCAGCAAAATCATCAAGTAATTTTCTACATTTAGTTATTCCCATAATTTCACCCCATTATTTAAATTCATTTTATATTAATACTTTTAACTTTCGTTGTCAATACTGATATTAAAAAAAATTTTAAAAATTTTTATGTAGTTTCACTCGACTAAACAAATTATATTTATTCATAAATTCTAATATTTATTCAATTTGTTTAATTGCATAAAAAATGCGAGCATATGCTCGCTAATTTTTGTATTTTTTATTCTGTAACATCTTCAGTTAATTGAGATTCTACTTTTATTAAATAATAACCTAATTCATTAATAGTTACTTTAACTTCTTCGTCAGGATTTATAGTAATATTTTCACCATTGACATTAACTTTGCTAATTTTACCAGTATAACCAACAGGTTTAATAGAAGCTTCTTTTAAAATTGCTGGAATTAATAATTCTAAAGAAGTTTCACCCTCTGGCATAGCAACTACAACAGTAGCAATACTATTTCCCCGAGTAACATTTTCTATTTTATATGTGTATTCATACACAATTACAGCATAACCTTCATCGGCTTTTGATTTAGCATATAAGTTTAAGTCATAACTTGGCATTTGTGTTGCAGTAAATTTAATAGTACATTCTTTATCAAGATACCAACCTTCTATGGTAGTATGTTCTAATGGAGTAACATTATATTGAATTGTATCACCAAATTCAAAAAATTCAGAATTAAAATTTTGATTATCAATATAATAAGTTACTTCACTAGTAAGTTTCTTTGATTCAAGTGGATAATTACTTTCATTTGCAATCAATTTATCAATATAAGAATAAGAAATAACTACATTACTATTTGCAGATAAAGTATTTTCTTCAGCTTCATCGCCAACACCATTTACTCTAGTTATACCATATACAAAATCAAATCCAGTTAATTTATCATCTTTAGTTTTAAATTCAATTTCTAGACTCGTTGTAGTAGTGATTTGTGGTTCAGTATCTGTTGCTGGAGTAACAACTTCTACTGCAAGTTGAATTTTTAAAGCATATGTACCTTTATTTTCAGACATAGTTGCTTTAGCAACTTTTACATTATAATCAATTCCTTGTTCTAATAGTTCATCAGCTAAATCGTTTACGAAATTGTCTTTTAAAGATTTAAAACTTTCATAATCTTTAAATATATATACCATTTCGTCCATTTCATCACTATCAATCATTGATGAATCATCTGATAAGAAAGCATTGACAGCATGGTCACTTGAAACAATATATTTATTATACTCATAACTATATTCTTGTGTATCATAATCTTTCTCGCCTTTACATTCATACAAATAATAATTATCGTCGTTTCCTTTTCTTACAAAATTCGACTCGTCTAAATGTTCTTCATCATTCTCTTTAGCCTTAGTAATTTCATAATATTCGCCAGTTTCTTTATTATATCCCATTTCTATTGTAGTGCTATAAGAATAAGTATCGAATGAAATATTTGAGTTAATCGTACTAGATACACTACCATCGTAAGAAACAGTTTCATTAATAGCCGTTTTTAGTGAGTTGTAAGCCTGTTCCTCGTCGAGTTGGTTACCACCACAAGCTGTTGCAAATAATGCGCAAGGTGCCATTGCCATTACTGCTAAAATTTTATTTATCCTTTTATTCACTTTTAAATCTCCTTTTTTAATTATTTTAAGTCCAATCTTCAAGATAGAAATGTAATTAAACATTTCATATTACATTTCATATTATAAACTTTGAATCTTAATTGTCAAATAATTATGCATAAAAATTAAAATTTATTCATATAATAGTAATATTTGCAATAAAATTAATTATATTATGAATAAATATTCTTCAATTAATGGTGAAGTTTTTCAGACTTGTGCACATCTAGCATTAGTTTATTATTAAGAAAAATGACAGACTTAAAATGTCTGCCATAATTAAAAACTACAAACTTTCTATATCTTTGGTATAATCTTTGTATCTAGCAAAATTATCCATCTTAATTGATTTCTTTAATTCTTCTAGTGCTTTTTTATCGCTTCTAGATAAAGCCTTAGGTGTTTCAGCAACAACTGTTACAATTAAATTACCATAAGCCTCTCTATTAAGATTTTTTATACCTTTGCCTTTCAACTTAAATACAGTATTAGATTGAGTTAATTCTGGTATTTTTAAGGTTGTTGTACCCTTAGCAAGTGGTATTTCAATTTCACCACCAAGGAGTAATGTATAGAAAGGCACATAAACCTTAAGAGTTAAATCATAGCCATCTCTTACTAGCAACTTATGTTCTTTAACTTTGATAATAATATGCAAATCGCCATCTTCACCACCACGCTTTCCGCAGTTACCCCTGCCTCGCATAGTAAGAACTTGACCATCATCAATACCTGCTGGAACTTTTACAGAGATTGGTGAATTTGTCTTAGTATAACCATTACCATTACAATGAGAACATTTCTCTTTAATTTGCTTTCCTGTACCATTACAAGTTTTACAAGGACCTTGTCTAACAGTAGTACCAAATAAAGTATTTGTTGTATATCTTACCTGACCAGTACCATTACAATCGGGACATTTAGTATATTCTGTACCATTTCTAGCACCAGTACCATTACAATGATTACAAGTTTCATATCTAGGTACATTAATTTCTTTAGTACAACCAAAAACTGCTTCTTCAAAAGAAAGAGTTACCTGCAACTGCAAGTCTTCTCCCCTTACACCTTGTTGGGCTCTTGCCGAACCTCCAAAGCCACTAAATATATTGCTAAAAATATCACCTAAATCACTAAAATCGCCAAATCCAAAATCTCCCGTTCCGCCACCAAAGCCACCAAAACCTTGTGGACCATTTGCAGAACCGAATTGGTCATAATTAGATTTCTTTTGAGGGTCGGAAAGACACTCATAAGCCTCATTAATCTCTTTAAATTTTTCCGATGCACCCGCCTCGTGATTAATGTCGGGGTGGTATTTTTTAGCGAGTTTTCTATATGCTGATTTAATATCATCAGGGCTAGCATCTTTGCTAACCCCTAAGATATCATAATAATTCTTATCTGCCATTTTTTAACCTTTATTTTTTATCTTTTGGGTCTTCTACTATAACCTCATCATCTTTAGAACTTGACTTGTCACCATTATCACCCTTCTCTGCTTGAGCCTTTTGAGCAGCATTTTGATAAAGTTTAGTAACAATTGCTTCATTTTCTTTAGATAATTTCTCAATAGCAGCCCTTAATTTTTCAATATCGTCTGTTTCAAATTCTTTCTTTGCTTCTTCAATGGCTTTTTCTAGTTTCTCTTTATCTTCTGCAGAAATACTATCTCCATTATCTTTAAGCATTTTCTCAAGAGCAAATACTAGATTATCTGCATCGTTCTTAGTTTGTACTAATTCTTTTCTCTTCTTATCTTCTTCAGCGTGTGCCTCAGCCTCTTTAATAGCCTTATCTATATCTTTCTCATCTAGGTTAGAAGATGCTGTAATTGTAATAGATTGTGCTTTGTTAGTTCCTAAGTCT
>JBJEXU010000034.1:0-14141 GCA_051886095.1 Christensenellales bacterium
CTCCCCCCCCCGAAATTTTCATTTTTTTCGAGTGGGTTTTATATTAAATTTTAATTGCCCGTAACTTGTTCATTAGGAACATCTGTTTCTTGCTTTTTCTTTTCCTCATCTATCTTGGCTTGGAGTTCTTGCCCAAACTTTATTGCTTCATCAACTCCAAACTTCATCATATCTTTTTCAAGTTTCTTGGCATCGACCTTGTGTACGAAAATTAGTGTGAAAAACTTTTTGATACCCAAGCACACAAAATCAACAATCTTGTTCCAAAGCCATCTCAAACCTGTATGTTCGTAAATCTGATAAACAATCAATGTTAGTCCAAAGATTGAGCCACACAAGATTAAATATGGTATCCATTGAAAGCTCTTTGTTGCCAATAGATAGATTGTGCAAGCCACAATAGAGAAAACAGCACTTAAACCAAAGTACACATATTTTTTGTATTTAGGGTTAAGCTTTTTAAATGTTCCTACCTTTTTTAGAAAACCCAAAACCACAATGCCACTAAGAGCAAGTAGCCCAAGTTTCCAACCATAAGTTGAAAAGAACTTAATTATTCCCTGTACTTCCATAAATTCTCTCCTTTTATAGAAAATAGCCATAATTGGCTATTCTCTAAATCTCATTATTTACTATTGATGCTTGTGCAAGTTCTAACTCTGCACGAGCCATAGCCTCTTCTTTTGCTTTCTTCTCGTCTGCAAGTTTTATTATATGTTCGCCTTTTGCAACAAGTTCTTCAAGTTCAGCAATTTCTTTTTCAATATCAGTTTTTTGTGTTTTCAAGGCTTCAATTCTTGCACGATAACCAGCAATTTCAACTCTGTCAACTTCGCCTTTATGTATTTCATTGTATGCAATTTTATCGTTGACATCGCTAACTATTACATATTCTAGTTCTGGCATTTTAATCTCCTCCTTTCTCATAAATTTTATTAACAACTTGTCAACAGTTTCGCCGTCAAGTTGAGAATAACGATTTTGTATTTCGTTACTAGCCATTATCTGTAACATCGTCTGCTCTTTCATTTTCTTCTTTCTTCTCTTTATTTTCCACATTTGCTTTTCCCCTTAGCAAATAAGCCTGTTTACATTTACTATAACATACTTTTGATAACCTAACTACAAGATAGCATATTGTCATCAATATTCCAACCGCTAGTGCGATAGGTATGAATATAGCACTTAAAGTCCCTACACAAAACCATAATATGATTTTAAAGAATAATGGCAATTCATTTATGTTATCTTTCATTGTATTTATGCCGATTACCCACCAAGAAAACATATAATAAAAAATATCTTCCCATAGAGAACTTGTTGCCACTATTCGCTCCATTTGTTTTCGAGATGTTTCGTTCTTTACACCACCTCTTTTAAGTTGATTTTTATGAGTATCAAAATATGATTTGTTAGCTTGCACTTGTGACTTATTAAGGTTGGTTTCAGCGTTTGTTTCGATAGATGTCAAGCCAGCATCAATAACCTTATCGGCAGTTTGGTCTATTCTCTTTTTGACCTCTTCAGTTTGTGACTTTTGTACGATTTGATTGCCAACAACTAGCCCAAGTGATTTTTCTGGGTTTGAAACAGCTTCAACAATCGCATTTGCTTGTTCTTGTGTCATTTGTGGCGTTTTAGAGCCGTCATTTTCGTTCTGTGACAAGTTTTCGTCTTGTTCAACTATTTTATCAACTATCACAATATCTTCGTCTACGGATTGATTTTCGCTCTCAACTTTGCTTTCAAGTTGAGATAATCTTTCATCTATATCAAACATAATTAACTCCTTTTATTAAAGATTTTTAAGTTCTTCTTCTAATATTCTTAACTCAGTAATAATTTGTGAGCATCTTATTTTTTTCTGCTCATAATCGGCTCGTTCCATACCAAACAACTCAACTTGCTCAACATCTTCTTTCCATTTTGTAAGTTCGCTTTTTAGTTGTGCAATATTATCTTCTATTTCGTTCTTCCTATTTTTTTCCCAGTCGCAAGTTTCCAAACGATTTCCCATATCTTTATAGGTCTTATTATTGGCATTGCAATATTCAATAAATGATACGAACTCTTGTTTTGTAAATGGTCTTAATAATTGCATTAATAATTACCTCCACAAATAACATATCCATTATAAGCATTCGTACTTTCGCTTCTTAGTTCTACATAATATTGCCTATAACTAAATGTCCCCATAATGTCATCTATTACATCATTATAACTAAAAGCCACAGACATATTCATTCTTGCTTTTTGTCCTATCGCAGGTAATATTAAAATATTTTTTCCATAAGTATGCGTAAGTGGTAAATTAAATTTTTTGGCAGTAGAATTGACACCTCCACATTGCATACCACACAACCAAAAACCGCCCTTTGTTTTCAAATACCAACTTGTTTCTCCAACAACAAACTCTGTTATAACATCAAGGTTATTTATTGTATTGGTTATTATTTTATTTTGTACAGGGTTTTCGCTAGTGGTTGATAATGACTTATCAATAGTAATTAAATCAGCCACCGATATTAAACTTATCCACTCGGTATCATTTTCATATTTCCATTGAATAATATCATTTTCTACTCTAAGTTGCACTTGTTCTCCATCAGTTCCCCTTTCACCTTGTACACCTTGTTCGCCTTTAAGGTTTAAAAACTTAAACTTATAATAAGTCTGTCCGTCTATTACCACAGGAACAAGTTGTACATTTGCCGTACCAACATTATTTGCTTCGCTATTGTCTGGTTGACTTGCTAAATATTTTGCAAAATCTTGGGCAAAAAGCCCACTATTAACAATCGAATTGAGTTCTTGTACTGCTACTTGGCTACCACTATCAAGTTCGTTGCCATTGTTTATTGTATTTGGGTCAACCTCTTTTCTACTCCACTTAGGCATTATTTTATCTCCTTAATAAAATTGTTTCACAATATTTTCAAAAAGTCAAGTAAATATAATATTAATATTATAATATATATAATATATTACTTAACTTCTTCCAACTCAACATCAATAAAAGATATACCGCCACCAAATCTAAATTCACAAGATGTAATTTTTGATAGTAATTGAGTTCCGTCTGGATAGGTAAAGTAAGGTGTGCCACTATTGTCTTTGTCAAAACGAACAATGTCACCGACTTTGATTATGTCGCCCTTGCTCCAATCTTTTATCTTGTTGCCAAATTCGTCATAATAGTCCATACAAACCAATGTTGCATTTCCATTTCTTATGCCATTTGAATAATCATTAATTATATTATTGGCAATTATATTTGACATCTTTTTGTTATCATACTTTGTCGTATTGAGCAATAACGGATTTTCTTGATTTATTTCTTTAATTAAATTCCCAGTACCATACGATTGTTGAGAAAAATTGCCAAATCTATATTTTATTCCAACACCATTATATCCTACTTTTATAATTGTAGGGCTTGAAAGTCCTATATAACATTCAGCAGGAATAACAAAGAAAAATGTTGTTTTTTTATTAAATAAATTATTATCTTGAAAACTTGATATATATCCTGCTTCGATATTATCACTAGCATAGTTATTAAAATAATTAACTATATTTGTATATCCTCTAAGTTCTCCATTAAAAGTATAATCTTTATTGTTTACATTTATATTTATTGTATAAAATGGCTCTTGCTCCAAACTTATTTCCGTACAATTTTCATAATTATCTATTGCATTTACTTGAAACTCGCAATACTTATAATATTTATTCCCAATAAAATATGTATTAATAAAATATTTGCCTACTATTTCCGCCTTATGCTCATTTGATATTTGTATGCTATCTGTTACAACTACACTTTCATCAATATCGTCATCAAATCCAAAAATGTCATTAATCTCATAGCCTTCTTTTATTAAGACCTTATCAAACTTATTTTTGACAATTAAATCAATATCAATGTTTGAGTTTTGATTTTGTGACCTTGCTGGAATTACAATTATATCGTCATTACTTGTCTTTCTTGGTCTAGCAGTAACAAATCGCATTGTTAAGATTGGGTCATCAATCAATTTTAATTGTGCAACTTCGCAACAATATTCCAAAACTTCTCGATATGACTTTCCTTTAAAATAGTACATATTTAATTTGATATTCTCTAGGTATGATTGTATTGTATCTTCTTTATTATCATCGCCATATAATATAATATCACTAAGCATATCGTTATACTCATCTTGCGAATAACCAAGCTTTTCTATAATCAAATAAATCACACTATAAAGGGTCATATCTTTTTGATAGCCTTTTATATATGGAAATTCCATATTTTCTAATTTTTCTAACTTACTTGTTAATTCCATTGATAAGAGTTTTGAGTTTCTACTATAACTATTATCGCTTGATATATGTTGTGCAATTTTTTGATTATTAACATAAACTTCTATTGGTGTATTATTGTTAGATATTATATCAGCCTCAGCTAATTCTGAGAGTTCTCCATCTCTGTCAATTAAGTCTACATTTCCATTTCCATAAAGTACACCATATTCGATTTCACCACTAGAACTATTAATTTGTGCCAATGTAGACAAATCTGTAATATCTTTTTTCTCAATATCATAATATCTAAGCATTATTGATATTAATGTCAAACACGCATTATAATTTGCTCTATTCCAATGAGTAAATTCAATAGTATGCGTATTGCTCTCATTTTCTAAGTTTATCGCCCACCTACTGCCGTCACTAAAAATTATTTTTGAGCCATCAACAATCGCCCTTGTTGGAAATTGCCCTACAACACTATCGCCATATACAATAATATCTTTTAAGTTATTTGCATTACTAAATGTTAGTTTAATATGGTACTCTTTATTTTCAGGAACTGCACCCCAGACGAACTCATTTGGCTTTTCTTCATCTCTGAGAACCGCACCTTTGCCGTCTGAATTATCTAAATAACCTTGTTCGTTAAATATCAAGGGTTTAGCCAAAGAAAGTCCGTTCGTGCCTTTTACCGCACTTGTAGGGCTTGAAACGGCTTGATACACGCCATTTTCGTTTACTTTGAAAGAAACATTTGATATTTCTCCCAAATTGTTGGTTATATCTCCCAAAGTTTCAGTTTCTGCGTCTGGGTTGACTTCAATTCTAAGTTTTATATCGACCATATCAATTTCCTTCCTTTCCAACCCATTGTGCATAAAGTGTTAAGTTTTTGAATACATTAAGGCTCTGTCCCAAATAGTATGTATAACCAGTTCCGTCTGCTTTTGTATTCCAACTATCACTTGAATAGCCTACTGGTGCATCAAACAATGTTTCAGGGTCGGCAACTACAATAGAATTGCCCCATTTAATTTCAATTCCTGTTCCAAGAGCAAGCTGTCGCCAATAAGTTGTATTTGTTGGGTCTTTTCCTTGAAATGTATCAAAATAATAAATTGCTTCATAAACAACATTTGAAGTATCACTTTCTATAACAAAGTTTCCATAAGTTTCATCGCCATTATATGTTTTATTGCTTGTATATTTTTTTGTTGGCACATATTTGCTAACCGCTATTTTTTGCCAATAAGTTGTATCACTAAGTGGTCTGCCACTAAAATTGTCCTTTAATGCAATATAATAATTTCTTCCTTTTAACTTTGGTGGAGTAGTGCTATTATCATAAATATTTTCATAAGCGATATTTCCTTTGGAGAATTGTATGGTATTGCTATATTCATACAAATTTCTTGGTTTCCAATAAGTAGTATTAGTCAATAAAATAGTATCTTGTCCTGTCTTTTGCGGAATAAAAGTATTCTCATACCATATTGCTTCAAAATATCTACTATCATCAAGATAGACTTTCGCACCTTTTGTATAACTTTGCTCTGGGTTATAAAGTGTCGGACTACCAGCAATCGAGCCACCATTTGCATCATAAACAACTTTAAACTCTTGCAAATCATTCAATGTGCCAATAAATGAAACTTCATAATCAAGCACTCCAAATACATCAAACTCTAAATTATAGAGTTTTGCCATCTCCTCAGGCTCACAATACATTTTATGAATAACGAACTCATTAAATTGTTTATCCCAATATTTTACTGTAAACTCATTGCTAGTCACAGCTTCGCAAAGTCGTTGATAATCTTCAATATTGAAATATTTGAAATTGACTTTACATCTTGGTACTACAAAGGTCACATAGTCATTTATATTTGGCATTGAGCCATCATTTGACCTCTCTGGCTCTTCAACATAAGTCTTAGTATTAACAGTTAAAAGCCCTTGATATGAAATACCACTAAACTCTTGCCCACTAACCCATATCTTGTCTAAATCTTTAACTGTATAATGTTTTAAAGTGCCATCTTCATTAAGGTTAAGCTTTCGTCTTAGTGCTTGCAATCTCAAATTATATTCAAATACACTAAGCCTTATTGCTTTGCCATTTTCAATAATTGTTGGCATAACTCTCCCCCTTTTATGAATTTGCCTTTATCATATTTGTTCGTACCATTTCTTTATGTGATGGTTTTGCAGTCGCTATGCCGACTTTTCTTCCATTAAGATAAACATTGCCAACGCCACCTGCACCACCAACTTGTCGCATACCACTCACAACGGCACTATAAACGCCTTGTTGTATGCCTTGAATTATTTGTTGATTATTCGCAACAACTGTCGTGCCATCATCAAAATTGCCTATAATTTCGCCTTTGCTCATTGTAAATAAGCCATCTTCGACTTGTCCGCCATTTTTAAACTTTGGAACAGTATTTGCTGCAAGTGTAGAACCAACGAGTAGTACAGTTCCTGCGATTGCTGCTCCTATTCCTAATGCTGCTACCCAATTTCCTTTAAATATATGTAATGCAACAGCTGCTGCTGCGATTGCTGCTGCTAATGCTGAAAATATTGTTATTGCTTTTTGCCAAGTTCCCATATTTCCCCAAGCACCAACCAATGATAGTATTCCACTTGCCAATAATGTCACACCTGTCAAAACAGCATTGATACTAAATGCAGAACTTTCAAATACCCTTATATTTCCCTTTATCGCAACATTTAACAACTTAAATGCAGACACTAGACCAATACTTAATGTGCCTATTAATATACCACCAGCAGTATCGCCCTTTTTAAAGGCTTCTACCATTTTTAATATCACAAAAACTACACCAGTTGCAATAGTAAAATTAAGCAATCTAGTTTTATTTATAAGACCAATTATCTTGCCAAGTAATTTACCTATTTTAGTTATTAAATTATAACCAAGCAAAACACTTAGTGTTATTGCAAGTGATTTCAAAACATCAACCAATAATTGTGCCTTATTAGTTAAACCAACAATATTGCCCTCTGCATCATATTTGACAAACCAGTCAGTCCAAGCCTTTGCTAACTCTTGTGCTTTGCCTGTAACTCCATCTAGTATACTTTGATATTTAGACAATCCAGCCAAAAGATTTTCGTCAATTCCAAAAGTATCTTCCCCAGCGGTAGAGTTAAGTGCCTCAAACCTATCAAAAGATAATAGTTTGCCAGTAGTCTTGTCAAGTTCTTCATTAAGTTCCTGTACACTTTCTATTCCGCCCTCAAACATTTCAATGCCCTTTACTTTAACAATGGCTTTGACTATGTTTGTTAAGGTTATTACAAACGCATTTAAGTATGGCAAAATAGGTTTAATTGTTGCCTCTAATAGAATACCTAGCCAAGTTCCTAATTCTTTTGTACTTTCCGTAAATATTCTCATTTGGTTAGCCGTATTATCAAGAGTTTTCGCCAAGTCGCCAATCGCACCACTTGCTTCCATTTGTTGAAAAACTGCATAGATACGCAACAATCTTTTTTCGGTTTGTGTGAGTTGTCGCATTGTTTTCGTGCCACCGAGTTGCTGATAAAGTTGGAATATTGTGGTTTCCGTAATATCATAACCTGCAATGGAACGAATAGGTCTAACTTGCCCACTTAAAACTGCTTGAAAGGTTGTCATTGCCTTTTCAATGCTTGTGTTATAGAGTGAAGCATAGTCCAAAGCCATTTGTGTCAAAAACTCACTTAATGCATAAGATGTCATCTCACTAATGCCACCAAGCGAACTCAACATATTTCTAAAAATCGCTTGGTAGTTCATTAAAGTCTGCGTTGATATTCCATACGCCTTGTTCATTGTGTTTATAAACTGCTCGGCTTCTGTTCGGTTTTGCCTCATAGCAACTTGCCACAAGTTCAATGTTTCGGTATAGTCAACTGCCTTTTCCACAATTCCACTAATACTTGCGAACATTTGCTTTGTGTAGCTTCGCAAAAAGTAAACTTTATTAAGCATTTTTGTTAATGATAATGCACTAACTTTTAACTGCTTATTATCAAAAGGACTACCACCAACACTTGTTCTAGCAGTAGTCCTTGTAATAGTTCCCATATTTCTAGTTAGAGAAGGCATAGCACCCAAAAGCGACATTGTTGTTTTTAGTTTTGCATTTAATTTGTCTAGGCTAGCCAATGTGCTATCACTTATTGTTTGCACAACAAATTCAAGATTGCCAGCACTATATCCATCTGCCATTTTCTTCTCCTTTATTTCTTAAATCTATCTCTTAACCAACTTGTAGTTGCAGTCATTTGTTCCCTAAACTTTTCTTCAAGATTTTCCTTTGTGATTTTTTCTTTCGGTTTCTCAAAGACATCTATCGGCTTATCAGGGTATCTCATTTCTTTATTTGGTTGCCCTTTAAATCTCAAATATATATCGCCAAAATCGTGCAATGCCTTGTCAACATATGCACCATATAGCCAACTTTCCATATATATTTTTGATTGATATGCCTTTTCGTATGCTTTTATAAGTTTAGGGTCATCATACCAAAATTGTTGTGGTGTCATTCCGTATTGCAACGCAACTGGCAATAGTTCGGTTAAATAAAAATCATATAAACTTACTTTTTCATCTTTAACAAGCCTTTGCGTTGCTCTGCTCTCTTGATTGCTCTCTCCTTGGCTTGTTTCAAAAAAGGGTTTTCTTCTTCCTCATCGTTCTCAAATAGAGATTGTACCATAAATAAAATCCACTCTTTTGCAGTTGCTAACCCTAAGTTTTCTTCAAACTTTTCCCAAATCTCACTTGATTGTTCTTGTGTCAAATTGTATTGTTGCTCTAAGGCAACAAATAACAACTTTTTGCCATTTGTGTAAGCTTGCTCTTCAACTTTGCTTGTTGAAAAATCTTTATGTGTCAAGCCAAAGTCAACCATTTCTTTGTATTTATCATCAAACAATCCTTTAAAAGCAAGATAAACTTCTTTCTTGTCCTTGTTTGTAACATCTTCAAAAAATGTGTCTTTGCTATCTTTCAATTTCTCGCTTAATTCATTAAGTTCGGTTTGCAATTTTATATATTCGGCAAAATTTCTCTCATCTTCTTCACTCATACTTGATTGTTGTGTGATTTTTTCATATTCGCACTCCAACGCACGAGTTCTTTTGATTTCATAGGTCTTGCCATTTGCCTCAAAATATGGATTTAATTTACTCATAATTTTTATTTCTCCTTAATATTCGTTGATATTCTCTAATTCGCAATCGTTGTTGCGTTTTTATTAAGCACCTGCGGTTACAATATTTTCAAGTGCAATGCTTGTAGTCCAACTTGCATAACCATCAGCACTCGCAGTAATCATTACAACGCCATAGTGTGTTTTTGTATTATCGGTTGAAGTTATTGAAATCTTGCCATCAGTATAATCGCCTATTACAAAGTTGCTATTATCAACACTTGTTGTAATAGTTACATTATCTTTTGGGTTAGTAACAATTTCAACTTTTTCTGCTGTTGCTCCGACCATTACGCTTGTTGGTATTTGATTAACAAAACTAATCGTGTCTTGTATCAAATCTCTTGCATCTAATAATGTATTAGAACTTGCAGACATAGGTGTAATTGTAAATGTGCCTCTCATAATATCTGCACTTGCATCTTGTGGTCTAACTTTGATAGTGCCTGTAAATGTTCTTGCAGTAAAGTCTTGATATACAACCATAAAATCAAGAACTCTGCCTTGTAATCTTTCAAGTTGATGAACATTATCTCTATGCCATAAAAAGTCAACATCTTTTTCATCTAAGGTTTCTTTGCCCTCAACTTTGCCTTTTGAAGGACAAGTTAAAATATCAAAATCAAAGGTATCAACTGAACCATTAACAGCAGGTGCGGTTTCTAGTGGCAATAGCAAATGATATAAAGTTTCATTGTACTCTTTATATAACAAAGCAGACTTATAACCACTCATTGCTCTTTTTTCACAATATTTATATAAATCCATAACCTTTTATTCTCCTTATAATAAAATTCTTCCTCGTTGCTCCCAATAGTTTGCCGAATACATTATGATTATGTGATATAAATCGCCATTCACACCATCATTTTCAATGTAGTTCCAACTTACTTGTCGCAACCCTATACAAGTCAAATAGTCATTACAATCTTTTGCAATTTGTCGTGCAATTTGCTTTTTTGTAATGCTACCACTTGTTTTTGCATAAATATCAACTTTGTAACCCAAACTCGCAACTGTTTCAAGTCTACCACTAAAATTGGCATAAGGCACATTTCTACTTTCAGCAATTTTTAACATTGGATAAGTCGGTTTTGATGGCTCAAAGCCTACAATCGCAGGGTAAAATGATTTTGTTATCTTTTTTTGCTCATATAAAGCCGTAAAATGCTCTTGTAAGCCTTGTTGTATCGCTGGCTCAACACTTATATCCATTTAATCAAAACCCCCTTAAATCGTTTGTTTTAGGCTCATACTCCAAAACTCTTTGTAAATACCAGTAGAGATTAAATCCATAGCAGCATTGTATAAATACAAATTAGCAGGAGAACCAAAAGTATCGACTGTTCTCTTTCCATTTTTTCTTATTGTAATATCATAAAACTCGCCAACGAGGTCAATACCTCTTTCTTCGTCAAGCGTAAATCTCCAAGTTCCATCTTTATCTTTTTTGCCACTATTTATGTTATATTCATAAGGTGGGTTATTATCTAGTGCTTTTGGGTGTGGACTATCTTCCGCAACTTTGCCGACACCAAACTCAACATAAACTGCTTTATCACTTGTATTTACAAGTCGCATTTTATATTGATTGACTTGCTCTATATTCCAATTTGTTTGTATATCGCCTATTACTCTATTATCCATTTGGATATTAGATAATTTTTCATTAGCACGATTTTTAACCCAATCTAAACATTTAGTCAAAAATACCTTTATCGTTTCGCTTGATAATTTCTTTTTTATGTTTTGAACTTGCTTAATTGCTTGCTTGATTGATTTTGTATCAAAATTAATATTTATCGTTGCCATATTTATTAGATGAATTTACACCTACTGTTTTGTTTGTAGGTTGTTTAACTTCACCCCACCCTGCATTAATATAATCTTTCTTATATTCGCTAGGTATTGTTTTAATAGTTGTGCCTTTTTGCACTTTAACCATTTCCATAGGTGCTATTCTCCTTTTTATTTGTTAATTATTTTTTTAACCAAAAGTTCGATTGCTTCGTTTTGATTTCCAACACTCTCTACCATATAATTTGCATTCTGTCCAAAGTATTCTTCATCTTCGCTAGGCTTTTGCCCATCAAGATAAAATACATCGCCCTCTTTGAATTTTTTATGCCAAAACTCATAAGGACTTAATATTATACGTTGGTCTTTTGTTGTTGTTTCGCCATACGCCAATCGGTCAGTAAAACCATTTCGTGGCTGAACTGTGATTGAGATAGGACTAAAAACATTTGGCATACGCAAAATTTCTTCTACTGGCTCTGCATAAGTTTCTACTTCGGCATTATCGCCACTCGTTCTTATGCAATACCAAATTTTTTCTCCCATTTTCATTTCGGCACACTCACTTTTGGCACAATTTGAAGTTTCAACTCTGGGCTAATATAATCCTTTGCATAACTGAAATTCAAATTATTTTCTCGATATGCAGTTACACTCAAACCACCTGCACGTCCCAAAATATCAAGCATACGAGCATAAAGCCATTGCGAATTTGAGAAATCATAAATAAAGTCATCAATTTTTGGTCTATCACTTTGAATAGGGTATCTCAATGAAATGTAATCGCTTAATGCCATATTAAAACATTGTTCTAAGTCATCATCGCTTAACCAACTATATGTTTTTTTTATGTTTTCTATTACTTTGCTTTTGTTGTATTCCATTGCTTTCCCCCTTTTCATTATTTTGTATGGTTAAAGACTTCTGCGTGATATTTTCATTTTCACAACTAGCATAAATTTCATTGCAAGATATAATATCAATGAAATCCCTAAATGAGTTTAACTCCTTTTCAGTCATCATAGTATTACACTTTAATTTAGCCTTAAAACTAACCCCACGCAATATTAATGTTGCCTTTGGTATCATTATCACATCAAAAGTCTTTTCCATAATAATCTCCTATTAAGCTTTTACTTTGCAAATATAAACTTGTTTAACATCTCTAAATGCAGGGAAAGCAATAGCACTAGCCTTAGTCCATACACCAGCAGGGTCTGTTGTTTTCCATTGTGTAATTGAAACAAAACCATTTGTGCTTTGTGCAATACCATAATCTTCCTCAGGAGAACTTGTAACAAATGTGTTACCAAGAGTTCCATTAGTTGTTAAGAAAGTTATAGTGCTATCATCAAAGAAATTATGCTCTTCGGTATCTTTTTCATCGGTTTTATAAGTTCCATCAACAACTACAAATTCAATACCAAGGTAATTCATAATATAGTTCTTAGCCCAATCTTCGGTTACAAAAGTTCCTTGTTTTGTTGCTATCTCTTGTAATTTATTATTTGCAGTTATATAACCCATAATTTTATCACTTGTTAATGCCCTAACAATTTTATTCTTTGAAACCTTACGAATTTTAACAAGGTCGCCAAGAATATCGTGTGTTGATGTTTTCCAATCACTTACAACAAGTCTATTCTTTTCTGGAATATGGTAATCAACCATTAATTCAACATCATTTTCGTGAATGTCTAACATACCAGTAGATAAAGCCTCACAAGCCATAACTTCAAAACGAGTAAGAACTTTTGCAATTAAATGTGAAGCATCGTCATAAACTGCGTTCATAATTTTGCGTTCTTCATTTGACATTCCTAAATCTTTTAATTTCTTTCTAAGTGCTTCGCCTTGATTTAATTTCTCTTTTACAAGTAATAATTCAAAATCTATTTCTTTGAAATCTGGTCTATTTCCAATTCTTGCTTCGGTATCAAGTGCGTGAACGAAAGCCATTACTGGAATTTCGCTACCTGAAACAAGGTCTGCAACTGCTAATTTCATATTATCTGTTTTGAACATTGGGAATAATTTTAAACCAATAAAATCTTGTGTTGCTTTAAGATAATTAAAATCTTCACTAATTTCTATCCATTGTTTTTCTTCTAATAAACCTAAATAATCCATATCTTACCTCCTATGCAGCAACAGTTATTACTGATGCTAACTCACTTGATTTATAATTGATATTATCGCCTTTTGCAGAAACATAATAAGTACCAGCAGCCTTAGTTGTATATGTGGTTGTTGTTATTTCTGCAATTCTTTCTTTGCTTGAATTATATATTACATAGCCAATAGCACCATTGACAGCAGTAATATTAATTACTAAGTTTGTATTTGATACGGTTGGTTTTGGTAATTGTGGAACACCAGCAGTTCCAAAATTAGGTCTAAATACTTCTCCATAAGTAATTGGGAATAGCCCTTGTGCTTCAAATTTTACTGCGGTTGCTTCTGCAACTTCTTCTGGTAGATTTTCAGGTATATATCTACCACCAATCATAAGTGGTCTTATAACATCACCATCAGTAATATCTGCATCTTGATATAACAAACCATACATTGGTGTAGTAAATACAGTTCCTGCCTTTACAATCTTTCTATTGTTTTCCATTACATAATTAGTTGATTTTGAACTTATTGTAATAGTTTTTAATGTTAGACCAACTTCACTACCCAAAAAATTTGGTCTTTCATAATAAAATTTTTCCATAAAAATCTCCTTTATTTAAAATTATAATTCAACTTTACCACTAGCCTTTTTGCTCTCTTGTTGTTCTTGATATAATGCAAAATCGCTTTTTGGTTTTGGGTCTT
>JBJEXU010000035.1:0-3795 GCA_051886095.1 Christensenellales bacterium
ACCTGTAGTAAATAGAATTTATCCCTTTAGTAATGAAAATATTGATGAGACATATAAAATTTAAAGAATATCTGCTTTACAAAAAGTAAAATAGATATTAGATAAATAACGATGAGATAGAAAAAGTAATAGTATTTCTACACGCCTATATGATGCCAATGAGTTGTGGTAAATAAAACCACGCCCACTATCGTTATTAAATATATGCAGGTCTTATGGACTTGCTTTTTTTAAAAAAATTTTAAAAATTTTAGTATAACCACTTGACGATTGAATACATAATCAATTATAATAGGAATATAATAATTGAAGAATTGTTCAACTATTATTAATTTATTTATATAAAAACTATTGCTAATCCAGATATGAATACTCGATTTTATTTTAGTTGTTGTGTATAAGAATTTCAATTTGGATTATCTATATTTCATAAAGGGAAGTAAAAATGGCAAAGATAAATAAAAATGATAATTGTGAATGTGACTGCAAGCCTATTCATTTGGAGGAGAAAAATAAAGCAGAGCAAATATTAAAAGAACTTAATCTATTTGATGAGATGACTATGTTTTTTAAGAATTTTGCTGACGCAACAAGATTAAAGATTATGACGATACTTAATGGTGTGGGGAGAATTTGCGTTTGTGATATTGCGGTTGCGCTAAATATGACTAAATCGGCAGTTTCGCATCAATTAAAATATTTAAAAAAGTATAATTTAGTCAAAGCGGATAAGTTGGGTAAAATCGTATTCTATTCGCTTGCTGACGACCACGTTAAAGATATACTGGATAAAGGGCTTGAACATATTGAGGAGAAATAATAAATGAAAAAAGAATATAATATAATCGGTCTTGATTGTGGACATTGTGCATTAACTTTAGAAAAATATTTAGAGAAAGTAAAGGGTGTTAAATCTTGTAATATTAATTTCTCAACAAGTAAATTATTTCTAGAAATTGATGATGAAAATTCAAAGAATGTTATAAAAGATATATTTAAAACTGCTAAACAAGTAAACCCGTCGGTTAAAATTACTGAAGATAAACAAATTGACAATAAAGTACATTATTTTGACATTATACTATATGTTATTGGTTTAATAATGGGAAGTATTGTAGTTTTTGTGAATTTACCTAAAGTATGGTATTGGATACTTCTTATAATTTCAGCGCTATTTATGGGATATAAGACATATATAAAAGCAATATTACAATTAAAGCATTTTAAGATTAATGAGAATACTCTTATAACAATTTCAATAATTGGTGCGGTTGCGGTAGGCGAGAGTATGGAAGGGTTAATGGTTATAGCACTATATACATTTGGAAAGATGTTAGAGTCCAAGGCTGTTAATTATTCTAGAAAAAGTATTTCTTCACTTATAAGTAATCAACCAGAATATGCTGTTATTTTAAACGGCGATAAAGAAACAAAAGTTAAACCTGAAGTAGTTAAAATTAATGACCAAATTATAGTTAGGCCGGGTGAAAAAATTGCTCTTGATGGTATTATTTTAAGTGGTACTGCTAGTGTGGATAAGAAACATTTAACTGGAGAAAGTGAACCAGTTGTTGTGAAAGTGGGAGATGAAATCGAGTCAGGTTCAATAGTTTTAGATAGTACTTTAGTTATAAAGGTTACTAGTGAATATAGGGATAGTACTGTATCTAAAATTCTTAATCTTGTAAGTGATGCTAGTAACAAGAAATCCAAGACTGAAACTTTTATTGCTAAATTCTCAAGTTGGTATACATTAGGAGTGATTATTTTATCAATTATAGTATGGGGAATTACTTGGATAGTTTTGAAAGATTTATCTACTGCTGTATATAGAGGGCTTATATTCTTAGTTGTTTCTTGTCCTTGTGCTTTTGCAATATCTGTGCCTTTGACATACTTTTCAGGTATTGGTAGATGCAGTAAACAGGGGATACTAATTAAGGGAAGTAATTTTCTAGATAGTTGTGCTAGAATTAATCAAATGGTTTTTGATAAAACAGGTACTCTTACAACTGGTAAATTTCAAGTAGAGAAAATTGAATTAACTAAAGATATAAAGGAAAGTGAATTTTTAGATATCGTTGTCGCTGGTGAAAAACTTTCTCTACACCCAATCGCTAAAGCGATATGCGAGTACTATAAAAAAGAGCCTAAAACAAAAGTTGATAACTATAAAGAAGTTGCTGGTAAAGGAATTGAATTTGATGTCAACAAAAACCATTATTTTGTGGGCAAAGAAAAAACAACTAAAGGTAGTACAGTAGTTGCAGTTCAAAAAGATAAAAAAGTAATTGGAAAAATATATTTAAGTGACCAAGTTAAGACGGAAGCAAAAGAAGCGATTAAAGAATTAAAGTCATTAAATGTTAAAACTATGATGTTAACTGGAGATAATGAGGGAGTTGCAAAGAATGTGTCAGATATTCTTGGTCTTGATGAATATCGTTCGGGGTTATTGCCAGAGGATAAATTTGACATAATTGAAAAGAATAAAGGCAAAGATGGAAGCATTGCTTTTGTTGGTGATGGGTTAAATGATGCTCCCGCACTAACTCTATCTGATGTAGGTATTAGTATGGGTATAATGGGAAGTCCCGCTACCATTGAGGCAAGCGATGTCGTTATTGCAGATGATAATCTAAAGCAATTACCTAAACTTATCAAAATTTCTAAGAAAACTAAACGAATTGCACTAGGTAATATTATTTTTGCCGGTATTACAAAACTTACTTTCTTAACACTTGGAGCATTAGGCATTACAGGAATGTTATTTGCTGTTTTTGCAGATGTGGGAGTAACACTAATTGCTATACTTAATAGTTTAAGAGTTCTTATGTATAAAACGGATAAATAAAAAACTTCCTCGCTTTAAATAAGCGGGGAAGTTTTTTAATGTTATAATTTATATTATTCTTGATTTGCCATATAAGTAGCAAGTCTTAGAAGTTGAGTACTATAACCATATTCGTTATCGTACCAAGCAACAAGTTTTACAAATGTTGGGCTAAGCATTATACCTGCTTCAGCATCAAATATACCTGCTCTGCTATCTCCCATAAAGTCGGTAGAAACAAGTGGTTCGTCGGTATATCCTAGTACGCCTTTTAGTTCGTTCTCGCTTGCTCTTTTCATAACCGCTTTAATTTCTTCATAAGTGGTTTCTTTCTCAAGTCTAACTGTTAGGTCTACAACAGATACATTAAGAGTAGGAACACGGAAACTCATACCTGTTAGTTTGCCATTAAGTTCAGGAATAACTTTGCCAACCGCTTTAGCAGCACCAGTTGATGATGGAATAATGTTTCCGCTGGCTGCTCTGCCACCACGCCAGTCTTTTCTGCTAGGACCATCAACTGTAAGTTGAGTAGCAGTAGTGGAGTGAACTGTTGTCATAAGTCCCTCAACTACGCCAAAGTTATCTTTAACTACTTTAGTAAGAGGTGCAAGACAGTTGGTTGTACAACTTGCATTAGATACAATCTTCATATCTTTACTATATGATGTTTCGTTAACTCCATAGACAAACATTGGAGCATCTTTAGATGGAGCAGAAATTATTACTCTCTTAGCACCGCCAATAAGGTGCTTAGATGCTTCTTCTACTGTAGTAAATTTTCCTGTACATTCTACTACATAGTCTACATTCACTTCTCTCCAATTAATCTCTTCTGGCTTCATAATTGCATAGAATTTAACAGGTCTACCATTAATAATAAGTGTATCACCATTAACCTCTACAGTGCCTTTAAAGTGACCGTGCATTGAATCTCTTTCTAATAAATATTTTGCGTAATC
>JBJEXU010000036.1:0-3728 GCA_051886095.1 Christensenellales bacterium
AATATTAAATTTTATTATTATAGTGAAGAAAGTTTTGACCCAAGTTTATTAAGATATAAACCTAGATTTATTAACAACATAAATTACACAACAGCAAATGACAGTATTGAAAGATATGTAGAAAAATTACAAAAATTATATACTATGACCGCAGATGTTGTTGAAGCAAACAATACTCTTGCTAATTATAAAATTGTTATACTTGATGATATTGACGAGGCTCGTAAATTAAATCAATGTATTCTTACAGGTAGTTGTACTCCAAACTCTAGCCAAATTCAAGCATTAAATAATTATATATCTGATATAAGAAATACTATTAATCATTTACGAGATTGCAATGGAGACTTAACTAGTGAAATTAACAAAATCTCTACTGGTAATACCGGTATAACTCATAGCATTGACGTTACAAATAGTAATTATCTAAGAATTTTAAATCAAATAGATACAAGGATTTCTTATCACGAAAATGCTATTGCTACTCTTGAACAAATCAAATATATTCTTGAAGACACTCAGAAAAATTCTTCTTCTGATATAGTAGAAATTGAAGACTTAAATAATAACATTATAGAGATTCCTTCTATTGAAGAAAATAATCCAGATGAAGATACAAATGATAATGAATATTCTGGAATTATTATTATAGAGAGCGAAACTCAAGATGTACAAGACGAATTGGCAACTGAAAATAATAACGATATTGCAAATGAAGATATTTTTATTGAAAATGAAGATGACGATCTTTCTTACAATGAAAATATATTAAATGAAGAAAATGATGATGATGAACTTTCTAACAATGAAAACATTTTAAATGAAGAAATTGAAGATATTACTTCAGATAATGAAAATAATAATATAAATGAAAGTGACGAAAATTTAACAAATACTACTACAGATAATGATTTAAGTGAAGATTTTACTAATGATGTAATTAGTAGCGATTTTGAAGAAACAGATGAAGTTATTAGTGACAATGATAATAATCAAGAAGAAATTAATTTTAATGATAATATCTCTAATGAGAATGCAACTAATAATTCTGAATTAGAAGAAACTGCACAAAGTGAAGTACTTGATAATAATGGTATAAAAAATATTGATACTTACAATGAACAAATTTATTCTAATTTAGATTTAAAAGAAGAGAATAACACTAACATTATTAATGATTCTACAAATAATGTTAATAATAATTTAGAAAATAATAGCGATATTGTTAATGAAAACAATTTAAATAATAATGATATATATAATAATGGTTTAAGCAATAACAATGATTTTAATAATAACAACAATTTAGATAATCAAATTGTTGAAGATAATTTATCTATTAATGATAATAACAGCATTCTTAATAACAACTCAGATGTTGTCAACAACAATCAACTAGCACCTAAAATGGTTGATTCAGATAATTTGGCTTATGATTTAGATAATAATTATAATAATAACTATAGTAATCTAAACGAAAACACAATAATCAGTCAAAACAATATTAACGGTAATAATGTTAACAATAATTCATATCGATACGATAGTAATGGCCATTTATACAATAATACTAACGGTTACGAAAATAACGGAATTAACAATGTAAACAATAATAATAACAATGTCAATACTTATAAATATAATACTCTAATAGATAGCATTAATCGTGGTACTGTGAATAATGGCATAAATAATCTAAATATTGCTTAATTTAAAAAAAAAGACATATTAAAACAAGATAATATGTCTTTTTTAATTAAGTTTCTTTTTTAATTTTTCTAAAATCTTATTTTCAAGTCTACTTATCTGAACTTGAGAGACGCCCAATTCATTTGCAATCTCTTTTTGTGTTTTATCTCTAAAATATCTTAAGATTATAATTTTTTTCTCTCTTGGAGGTAATTCTTTAATAACACTATACAATAATTGATTGTCTAATTCATCATTTAATTTATTTTCATCTTCAATTTTATCTATTAGATATTGTTCTTTTCCACTCTCATCGCCAACTAAGGTAAATAATGACATTGGCTTGTTCGACGCGTCCATAGCATAAACAACTTCTCTTTCACTTATTTCAAATTCCTTAGCAATTATGTCTATACTTGGCGATATTTCATTTTTATTAATATAATTTTCAATAAATCTATTAATCCTAATATTTAATTGCTTAGTACTTCTAGATACTTTTATTATTCCATTATCTCTTATAAATCTTTTTACTTCTCCAGCAATCATAGGTACAGCATAGGTTGAGAATTTAACTCCAAAACTCTCATCAAAATTATTAATTGCCTTTAAAAATCCCAAACTTCCTAACTGAAATAAATCATCAAACTCTATCCCTTTATTAAGATATTTTTTTATTACACTTTTTATAAGCGGAGAATTTTCTGTTATCAGAGTTGACTTTGCATTCTCATCTCCATTTTTTGCAAGAAGTAATAATTGATTTGTAGTTTCGGTATCTAACATTTTAACTCCCAAAATTTCTTTAATTGCTAACTACATTTTTAAATTAATAATTTATTTAAAACTAACTATTAATTGTAATTAGTTATTTATAATCATTTATTCTTCTTTGGTTATATATTTAATTAATGTGATTTTTGTACCCTTGTTTAGTTGGGATTCAACGAACATTTTATCCATAAAACCTTCCATAACTGTAAAGCCCATTCCGCTTCTTTCCATATCAGGTTTAGTTGTAAAAAACGGCTTTGTTGCTTTATCTATATCCTCAATCCCCACACCATAATCTACTATTTCTATTACAATTTTTTCATCACTTAATACACAGTTAATTTCAATTATGCCATCTAATTTATTAGAATACCCGTGTACAATAGAATTAGTTACTGCCTCACTAACTGCAGTTTTTATATCAGATATATCTTCTATGTTTTTAAATTTACTTGAACAAAAGTTTGCAACTGTTAACCTAGCAAAACTCTCATTCTCACTTAAAGAATTAAACTTTAAACTCATTTCATTTATGTACGCCATTTTTTACTCCATTATGATATTTTTGGCATTATTTCATATATGCCAGACATTTTAATTATTTTTTCAATAGTAGGATTAGCATTGGATATAAATATTCTTTTACATTTATTTTTTAAAAATTTATATCTACCTATTAATACACCTATACCTGTACTATCCATAAAATCTAAGTTTGTCATATCTAATACTACATCTTCAAAATTTAATTTTGAAAAGGCATTATCTAAGAAATCTCTTGTATAACTTGCCGAATATTCGTCTAATTCACCACTCAACAATATATAAAGAACATTATTCTTTATTTTAGTCTCAATATTCATAATTCCTCCTTATTAAACATATTTAATTACCGACTTAAAATTTTATCTTTATTTTTATATTATAATTTTAGCACTAATCCATTTGCGAATATTTATAACTTTAGTACAAAAATGATTTAATTTGTAGATTAAAAAACACTTTAAATTTAAGAATTTATTTGCATAAAATTCTTGACATTGATATAAATATATAGTAAAATTACTTTGTTATCTTTGAATGATAATAATTTCGGGGTGTAGCGCAGTTTGGTAGCGCACTTGATTTGGGATCAAGGGGCCGGGAGTTCGAGTCTCTTCACCCCGACCATTATTATTATAGAATAATGGGCCTTTAGCTCAGTTGGTTAGAGCAACCGGCTCATAACCGGTTTGTCCGGGGTTCAAGTCCCTGAAGGCCCACCA
>JBJEXU010000037.1:0-3727 GCA_051886095.1 Christensenellales bacterium
TTATTCCATTAACTGCCCCTATATTAAACTTTGTTTTATTCAATTTTTCTATAACAAATAATTTTTGAGACATAGTTATGTTAAGTTTGAAAGGAATCAATAAGAAAAAGTTAATATTCAATATTATCTCGATGCTTTCATTTACATTGATTATTCTTTCTTCTTTTAATATTAACTTAGAATGTTGCGTAAAACAATGTCTAGATTTTATTCAGATAGATGCTAATTTAAAAGCCATACTTTTTAAACATTTCTTTATGTTTAGTTCTATTGCAAATCTTGATTTGATTGTATCTTCACTTATTATTCTTTTTAATATGTTGTTTACTATCACATCATTATGTGCACTTGTTATATATTTTAATGTTAACAATTATGGAATAGTAGAAAAAGTTGAATATAAAAATTCCAATTCTTATGCTCAAATAATTAATTTTACAAGTAATGATGTATATTTAGTTAAAGGACAATTACTTTGTTAATATCTTAATGGCAATTAATTTTTGTCATATCTTATTTTGTGGTCTAGGTGTCTTTAAATTTAAATTTTAGATTTTTTAATAGGTTTGTAATTATTTTTTTACCATAGATTACACTAATCTACTCTTTTTGGTGTCAAAATTAAAGAACATAAGTTGTTAATGTTTTTTAAATTTTATTTTGTTTGTACACAATTTTTATTCTGTATTAATCTATATGTACATACAAAAAAGAAATTAATCCAATATAAAATTATAGAACTATTAAATCTATTATTTTTAGTAGACGAGTCTCAAAAAAATTAATTATACAATAAAGGAAAAAATAATGATAATTTTTAATTATTGTTTAATGCTTCTATTTATTGCTGGAATACTTGCCATTTACGCATTGATTAGACTTAAAAAAATCAATGGAAAGATAGATACATTGCTAATAGTTTTATCAAGCATACTAATTGTTGTATTTATTTTTAGATATATGCTTGGTGAAGACGCTATCCAAAGAACTTTGGCATTAACTAATGATGTATTTGATAGTAAAGTTATTAATGCATTGGCAATAATATTTAACTGGCTGATATATAGTGCATTAATATTTACTTGTATGTATCCATTCTTTAAAAAAGCAATTTCACGATTAAATATAATCGTAAGATATTTTGTTCTGCCTGTTGCAATAATATATGTATTCAGTTATGTTATGCTATCTAAAAGCATTGTAGGTGTTACTGCATTTGATGGCTTTAATATAAGGGTTTCACTAATGGCACTTGAAGCAAGTATAATGCTTATAATAGGGATTATCGCTTTTATAGACAATGGGCGATTTAAAGTTGCGAAAAAAGATTTGTTGGTTTTACTATATATTATTCCAATGTTCTTATTTGCATTACCTTCATATGCGTTGCAGGGATTATTTGGATATGCTAATTTAAGTGTTAAAATTAAATCTTTTACACAACCACATAGGATTTTATTATATTTGTCAATTCTTATACCTATTGCAATTTATATGGTTTTAAGGAAAAAAGACAAAGAAATTATAAGATTTAGTCTATTATATATAAGTTTAGTTACACTTGTATCATATTTATACACTCATAGATTTGCATCGTTTACAACGGTTAGTGGACTTCCAATTCACCTATGTAATACTGCTATGTATATTGTTCCACTTTGTATAATATTTAAGTGGAAAAAGTTGTTTTATTTTACATACTTTATTAATGTGCTAGGTGCTTTCTTAGCAATGGCTATGCCAAACTACTCTGATACTATAAATATTCTTAGCAGTGGTTGTGTTAAGTTTTATATCAATCACTATATTGCTTTCTTTATGCCAGTTCTACTTGTTGCCCTTGAAGTATTTAAAAGACCAAAATTAAAACAATTTACTTGGTCAATGATTGCTTTTGCTGGATATTTTGCATTTGTGCTTATCTGTAATGCGTGGTTTTCTAACTACGACCCGAGTGTGGACTATTTCTTTGTTAATAGTGATTTTATAGCAGAAAAATTGGGTAAATGGGCAGAAAATCTTAGAAATACGCAATGGGTATTTAATATAGGCAGTTTGAAATTTGTGTTCTATCCGATATATCAATCATTATTCTTTATAGTATATGTTCTATTAGGACTAGGAATGTGGTTTATATATGAGCAAGGTTATGCCTTTGTAGACACTTTAAAAGATATTGCTAGTAGAAACGAAAAAATAAAGGTGGATAGACTGGCTTTAGAAGTGGCAAAAGCGGAGAATAAGGAGAATATGACAATGGACAAAGAAAGAGAAGTCAGCATTAAATTAATTAACTTTTCCAAAAGATATGGTTCTAGCAAAGTATATGCAGTTAAAGATGCCAATCTGGAAATTAAAGGTGGCGAGGTCTTTGGATTCTTAGGTCATAATGGTGCTGGTAAATCTACTATTATTAAAAGCATTGTAGGGGTTCAGCCAATAACTAGTGGAACTATTGAAGTTTGTGGCTATGATGTTGACAAAGAGCCAGTTATGGCAAAGAAAATGATTGGATTTGTTCCAGACCATTATGCGTTGTATGAGAAATTGACTGGTAGAGAATATATTAATTACATCGCCGACCTTTGGGGAGTAAGCCTAGAGGATAGAAACAAATCAATCGAAAAATACTTAGATTTATTTGAAATGCGAAATGCTTTTGATAATCCAATTAAAACTTATAGTCACGGAATGAAACAAAAAATTACAATTATGTCGGCACTTGTTCACAATCCAAAAGTTTGGATTCTAGATGAGCCTTTAACAGGCTTAGACCCGAATAGCATTTATCAGGTAAAAGAATGTATGAAAAGACACGCTAAAGAAGGGAATATAGTATTCTTTAGTAGTCACTTAATAGATGTTGTTGAAACCATTTGTGATAGGGTCGCCATTATTAAAAAAGGACATATTTTAACTGTTAAGACTTTAAAGGAAATAGATGAAACAACTGGTCTTGAAGAATTTTATTTAACAACTATATCAAAAAATATTGACGCACAAAAAATAGAAGAAAAAGTAAAAAATGCGGTCGAAAAAGAAGTTAAAGAAAAACAAAAAAGCACTAAAATAAAAAAAGGAATAAAAAATGAATAATCTAAAAACATTAGTTGCAATGCAACTAAAAGATAAATTAGATTTTAGTTGCTTTAAAAGTTGGAAAAAAACATTATTTAGAACCATATTTGCGATTTTAAAATTTGTATTAATTACAGGATTAATTTATGTTGCTTTTAATCTATTATCTATGCTTAGATTGATTGATTTAACCGCGGGAATTCCAGATAAATTCTTGCTTGTAGTATTTACATTAATGATTATATTATCATTATTAACTTGCACAATAGGGCTTGTTAAGAGTTTGTATTATGCTAAAGATAGTGCTTTGCTCTTAACTATGCCAACAAATAGAGTTAACATATTTTTCTCAAAACTTATTGTTTATTACATATATGAATTAATTAGAAATGTTTATTTTTACCTACCACTATTTGTATCATTTGGAATGGTTAATGGATATGCATTTTACTACTATTTATGGGTAACGGTTGCGACATTAATTCTTACTGCTGTACCTGTTGTTGTAGGTGCGTTGCTATCAATTCCTGCAATGTATATTGGTAACTTCTTTAAAAATTTTAAAATATTGCAATATTTGACAATACTTATTTTAATATCCGGGGGTGTTTATGGCGTTGTATATTTGATTAACTTAATTCCTGCGAAC
>JBJEXU010000038.1:0-3721 GCA_051886095.1 Christensenellales bacterium
GTTTTTAAAATGTTTTTTTATTTTTTTTAATATGTTATAATATAGATGAGGTAAAAAATGGCAAAAAAGAAAAATGATGGTTATAAGCGTCAAAGTGTTGGTAAATTTATTCTTAAGGCACTACAGAATTTAGGAGGTAGTGCTTCTAAACAAAAAATAAAAGAAAGTATTGTTGCGGATAATTCTAATGATTTAACATATAAAGATGTTTTTGAGCCTGTTGTTTCTGCACGAAGTAAAAATAAATATATTCCTTTTAATTTTGATTTTAATTTTGGATTAAAGGAATTACATGTTTGTAATTATATTGAAGAATATAATAGGGCTTCTGATATCGTATTAACTGAAAAAGGAAGAAAAATTGATTGTCAACTTTATCCAAAACAAGAAGATCAGCAAGTTATAGATGATTATTGGGCAAATAAGCATACATATAATAAATTAAGAAAGTCTGCCAAAAACTCATATGAAGTACCTGCTGTCATTGAAGAAGAGATCGAAGAAAGTGACGGATTGGTAAAGTTAGAAGATTTATCTGCAAAATTGTTAGACATGATAAAAGAATTTTCACCAAAGAAATTTGAGAGTTTTTCAAGAAAATTATTGGCAAAGATGGGTATTGCCTTTGATGAAAGCAAAGGTGTAACTATGTCTAATGATCACGGAATCGACGGATATGGGACATTTGTGTCTGATGAATATAGAACAAATAAAGTGGTAATTCAATGTAAAAGATTTACTAATGGTCCAGTAGGAGAGCCAGAAATTGATAAATTCAGGGGAGTTATTTCTAAACATTCTGCTGATTATGGCATTTTTATTACAACATCTTATTTTACCGAAAAAGCAAAGGAAGCTTCTTTATTAGTTTCCCCAACAGTGACATTAATTGATGGACAGGAACTAATAAATATTATTGTTCGTAATAAAATTGGACTAAAAGAGGTTCCTGTTGTATATTACGATATTGATAAGTATTATTTTGAAAAAGATTAAATTGTTTTAAGCTAAAATACTCATTGCCTCTCTTTTTGAGATAAAAGAACAAGGAAAAAAATTTGGTCACACTTCAAGGTGTGGCCTTTTTTGTGCAACAAAAAGATGAAAATGTAGTTGGCGAAATAAAAAAAAATACAAAAATTTATAAAGTGTTGAAAATGCTTATAAATCCAATTTTTATAAGCTTTTTTTGTTTGCAAAGCTGTATTTGATTACATTGTAATCAGGTAAAAGTGGTTTCAAATTCCCTTAATATAGATGGAATTCTGTGCAACAAAGGGGCCTTATATAGAGGGAAAATTTATTTTTGCAATACAAAATTTAATCTAAAAAATTAAAAAATTTTTCTCGTATGGACACCCTTTGTCCATACGGGATTATTAAAATAAGTTTGTAAAAAATTATTTTCGTTGTTAAAGGCGTGTTGACAACGGGTAGTTTATTATAGTGGACATTAAAATAAAAAGGTCAGCTTTAAAACATTTAAAAAAAATTCTCGAGTGTTCACCCGTTGAGCAATCGGAAATATTAAAATCAAAATAATAAGTTAAAAAGGAGGTGTAAAATGTAAGAGTTAAGTTGCGGGTTAAGAAAATAAAAAGGAGGTGGTGCGGTGTTTGAGACCGAGAAATAGGACTGTTTCGGCCGTGAAAGATTAAAGCGGAGAAGTTATCAAATGAGTGACAAATCTTAAAATTCAGGGCAGTTGTGAAAGGATTTATAAAGTAAATAAAAATAGGAGAATAAAAAATTAAGTTTTAATAAAAAAGGCCTTTTTATAGAAAAGGAACTCGAAGCAGGAAAAGAGGTGGCTCAAAATGCAAAAATGAACTCAAAAACCCTAGGAAATTGAGCGGTATTTTGACGGCAGTGGATTTTTGGCTGAGGCATTTTGACGCACCTAACTTTCGCTATAACTGGGAAACCCAGTTTAGTTTTAATCGCTTTTAAAAAGCGGAAAATTAAATTTTTGATTTAGATATTTTTAATCTCATTGCCCCTCTAATTGCAATGGGAGAATAAATATGGATAACGAAAATTTAAAGAATGTTTTGATAATTGATTTACACTCAAAAGAGGTGTTAAACGAACCTGAAATAGAGATTGACCAAGAGGTTTATGAAGAGGCAGTAGACAACTTGGTGACGGAGTTATTATTGAGTTTAAAGCAAGGAGTTGATATGAAAAATTTAAACCCGAGGAATTTGTTTGTATGGCGAAAAAACAACTGCAAAAAAGATTAAAAATCTTTCAGGTTGGTGCTGGACTTATGAAAAAGTTTGTGGTATGTGTTTGTGTTGAAAAATATTTGAAAGAGATAAAGTTTTATTTGAGGAGAAGAACATGAAGAAAATTGTAATTTATGCTAGATATTCAAGCGACAGGCAAACTGAGCAATCTATTGAAGGACAACTTAGAGTTTGCCACGAGTATGCCGAGAGAAATGATTATGTGGTTGTGCACGAGTATATTGACAGGGCACTTTCGGGAACGACTGACAGACGTCCTGCATTCTTGCAAATGATTGAGGAAAGCAAGAAAAAAGAGTTTGAATTTGTGCTTGTCTATCAGCTTGATAGGTTTGCAAGAAACAGATATGATAGTGCAAACTATAAAATGAAACTCAAAAAGAACGGTGTTCGTGTGCTGTCGGCAAGAGAAAATATTTCAGACGATGCCAGTGGAATTTTGATGGAAAGTGTGCTTGAAGGCATTGCTGAATATTATTCAATAGAACTCAGTCAAAAAGTTAAGCGTGGTGTTCGTGAAAGTTTAATGAAAGGCAATTTTACAGGCGGGCAGGTTACTTATGGCTACAAAATTGAAAATAAAAAATGGGTGATTGACGAAGATCACGCAAAGTTCGTTCGCCAGGCTTTTCAAGAGTATTCAAGAGGTGAAAAGGCGACTGAAATTGCTGACCACATAAACACTCTGGGTTCACGGACTCTAGGTGGCAAAAAGTGGGACGGAAATTCAATTGCTAAAATGTTGCACAATCCAAGATATATGGGTACTCTCAAATTTGGTGATGAGATTTTTACTGATGTTATTCCACCAATAGTAGAAGAAAAGTTGTGGCAAGTGGTGAATGGCATGATGGAGAACTATCGCAGAAATTACAAAAAAGATAAATATGACCCATATTTTTTAACGGGTAAAATATTCTGCGGATATTGTGGTGAAAGTGTGATTGCTGAATCTGGGTCTAGCCATTTGGGAACAAGATATAAGTATTACAAATGCCACACTAAAAAGGTTAAAGGCAAGGCTTGTGAACTGAGAAATTATCGCAAGCAAGAACTTGAACAACTTATAATTGAAAAAACCAAACAATATATTTTAACTCCTACAAAAATTGACGAGATTGCACACATGGTTGTAGATAAATTCAATGAAGAACTTTCTAACAATGTCGTGCTTAAATGTCTAGAAAAAGAATTAAAGCAAATAAACAATAAAATAAATAGCCTTGTTAAAAATATGGAGCAGGGTGTGGTTACTGTGTCTATTCGTGAAAATCTTTACAAACTTGAAAATGATAGGGCAGATATTCAGTTGAAGATTGCCGAAGAGAAAACCAAGATTGATAGGCCACTAAACTTTGAGGATGTGAAGAATTTTCTGACACTCTTTGCGAGCAAAGAATATGAAGATGTGTTTGAGCGTAACGAATTTTTCAATAGATTTATCAAAAAGATAATTTTATTCAACGATAAAG
>JBJEXU010000039.1:0-13709 GCA_051886095.1 Christensenellales bacterium
ACTAAGTGTTCCTGAAGTACTTCTCAATGGCAATCATAAGGAAATTGAGAATTGGAAGTCTGAACAAAAAGTAATTGAAACTAAAAAATATAGACCAGATTTATTAAAAAAGGAATAATTTTATGATAATTCAATGGTTTCCGGGGCATATGACCAAGGCCTTTAGGCTAATGGAAAAAGAAATTAAATTAGTTGATGTAATTATTTATGTTCTAGATAGTAGAGCACCTTTTTCTTGTGTCAATCCTAAATTCCCATCTCTTATTGGGGGAAAGCCAATTATTTATGTTTTTAACAAATCTGATTTGGCGGATACATCTAAATTAGATGAGTGGATAAATGGCTATTTTAGGAAGGAAAACACTCGTTGCATAGTACTTAATAGTACCGCAAGCGGAACGGGTAAAAAAGTGGAAAATGCAATAATTGATTTATGTAAAGGAAAAATTGAAAGATTTAAACTAAAAGGTATTAATCCAACTCTTAGAGCAATGGTTATTGGTGTGCCTAATTCAGGTAAAAGTACACTTATAAATAATTTATGTGGCAAAGCAAAGACAGTAACAGGAAATAAGCCGGGTGTAACCAAAGGTAAACAATGGGTTAAGATTGCTAGTGGAATAGAGTTACTAGATATGCCGGGTACTCTATGGCCAGCATTTGATAATAATATGGTTGCAAGACATTTAGCATATATTGGAAGTATTAGAGAGGAAGTTCTGGATATACCAGAACTATCACTTGATTTTATTAAAGATATTAGACATATAGATAAGAGTATTTTGGAGAGTAGATACAATATTTCTATTGATAACGATAAGTCCGATTTGGAAGTGTTAGAAGATATTTGTTCGTCTAGAAAATATTTACTTAAAGGCGGAGATTTTGATTACGACAGATGTTGTTCTACATTAATATCTGAATTTAAACAAGGTAAATTGGGTCGGATTACTCTAGACGATTTCAAAGAAATTAAATTACTAACGAAAAAAGATAGGAAGGAAAAAAATAATGCCGATGCTTGATTATGAAAACAATTTATTATCTAGCGGTAAAAAAATAATTGCCGGCATTGATGAGGCGGGTAGAGGACCTCTTGCGGGTCCAGTATGTGTGGCGATTGTCATTATGCCTCTTGATAAGGATAGTATAATTGAAGGGGTAGACGATAGTAAAAAACTAACCGAAAAGAAAAGAGAAATACTTTTTGATAAAATTATAAGTAAAGCACTTGCCTATCATATTGAGTTTGTTGACGAAAAAACAATAGATACTATTAATATTCTTAATGCAACTAAGTTGGGAATGCTCACTTGTATTAATAGCCTTGAGATTAAACCAGATATTGTGCTTATTGACGCGGTTAAAATTGATAGTGATGTAGAAACTATGTCTATTATTAAAGGTGATGCGCTTAGTTATTCTATTGCTTGTGCTTCCATTCTTGCTAAAGTGTCAAGAGATAGATTGATGCTTGAACTGGATAAAAAATATCCATCTTATGGCTTTGCTAAACACAAAGGTTATGGAACAAAATTACATATTGAGAATTTGAAAACATATGGCAAATGTCCTTGTCATAGAGAAACATTTATTAAGCACTTTGTGTAAAGGATAAATATGAATAAACATTATAATAATTTAGTTGGTGCATCGGGTGAGGAAATTGCTAATAAATATTTAAAGAATAACGGTTATAGAATTGTTAAAACTAACTATAAGAACAAAATAGGCGAGGTTGATATTATAGCATATGACAACAAAACCCTTGTTTTTGTTGAAGTGAAATATAGAAAGAATGATTATTTTGGTTTACCTAGGGAGGCTGTAAATTATCGTAAACAAATGAAGATCCGCCAAGTTGCTACTATTTTTATTAATCAAAATAGATTATTTGATAAAGAGATAAGGTTTGATGTTGTTGAAATTCTTGATGACAAAATCACTTTAATCAAAAATTGTTTTTAAAAATAAATTAATTTACATATTTCGATAAAAAGTAGCATATTTTGATAATGTATGATACTAAATTCCTAAACACAAATAAATTTTTACTTTCCCCAAAACACCTTGGGGAGATGGATGGATAGTTATAAAATAAAAAATTCGTCAAAATTATTTTATTATAATTTTTTTAAGAAAAACACTTGCAAATTATCACTAAATATGATAATCTATATTAGACTTCGGATGTTCCTCTGGGGATAATATCTCATATGAACATTTAGTATTATAGGGAGGTAAAGTCACAATGACACTTATTGAAGCATTAGAGAGAGAAAATTTAAAACCAGAAATCCCAGAATTTAATGTGGGTGATACTGTTAAAGTTTACAATAAGATTGTTGAAGGTACTAGAGAAAGAATTCAGGTATTTGAAGGTATCGTTATTTCTAGAAAGAACTCTAGTATTAGAGAAACATTTACAGTAAGAAGAATTTCATTTGGCGTTGGTGTTGAGAAAACATTCCCAGTTCATTCTCCTCGTATTGATAAAATTGAGGTTGTTAAGAAAGGTAAAGTTAGACGCGCTAAATTATACTATCTTAAAGACTTATCTGGTAAAGCTGCTAAAATTAAAGAAAAAAGATAATCTATTAAAACATATCTTAAACGATATGTTTTTTTATTTTTTAAAAAATTAAAATAATTGTAAAAATTTGACAAAAAGACTTTATTTTTGCAACTAAAGGTGTTATAATTCTATTATCCATAAAGAGTGTGCGAGGGACAGCCCCGATGACCACACAGCAACCTACAATTATGAAAGGTGCTAAAGGCTGAGCGATGGTTTATAAGTTTTAAATATATACCCATCGCGTTCGATGGGTTTTTATTTTGCTTAATTGAAATAAATTATTTTTTTAGGAGAAAAATATGTTAAAAGTTGTATCAAGTGAATCTGTTAATATTGGACACCCAGACAAAACCTGTGATTATCTAGCAGATACATTTCTTGACGAGGCATTAAGAGGAGACCCTAATAGTCAAATGGCTGTAGAGTGCGCGATTAAGAATGATAAATTATTTATCTATGGCGAAGCAACCACAAAGGCAAATATTGATTATGAAAATATTGCTAAAAAGGTTTTAAAAGATATTGGTTATACTAATGAATTTAAAATTATTAAAGAAATTAGCGAGCAAAGCCCAGACATAAATCAAGCAGTTGTAAAGAAAGAATTGTGTGCAAATGACCAAGGAATGGTTTATGGCTATGCAACTGATGAGACTAAAGAATTTATGCCTATGCCCATTATTATTGCACAAAAAATTATGAAAAGATATGATAAATTTAGAAGAGAGACTACTAACCTTTTTGCTGATGCTAAATGTCAGGTATCCATTCTTTATGATGATAGAAAACCTATAGAAATTCAAACTATTCTAGTTAGTGTGTCACACTCAGAAGACCTAAATAACAATCAAATTAGAGAATTAATAATAAATAATGTTGTAAGCGTTGTATTAAAAGAGTATGAGGATTTAGTTTCACCTAATACAAAATTTATTGTAAATCCAAGTGGTAAGTTTACTATTTGGGGTAGTTTTGGCGATAGTGGTTGTGTTGGTAGAAAAATTGTTGTTGATACTTATGGTGGTATTGGTAGAGTAGGCGGAGGTTGTTTTTCGTCAAAAAATGCAACAAAGGTTGATAGGTCTGGTGCTTATTATGCAAGATTTGTTGCTAAAAATGTTGTTGCTCATAAACTTGCTCACGAATGCGAAATCCAAGTCAGTTATGCTATTGGTATGGCAGAACCTATTTCTATTTATATAGACTGCTTTGGTACTAATTTAGTGCCAATGCAAGAAATTGAAAATTATGTTACAAATAATTTTAATTTCAGACCAAATAATATAATTAATGAACTAGGTCTGCTAAGACCTATTTATCAACAAACTGCTTGTTTTGGTCATTTTGGTTGGTCAGAATATCCTTGGGAACAAATTAAAGAATAATATGCAAATTAGATATGCAAAAACTAATTCTATATAACATCAAAATAGTTTTACATTTCTTTTGTTAAAAAAATTAACACATTAAGTAATTTAAAGTGACCTTATTGGTCTAGTCAAATTGCTTAGTGTGTTTTTTTACCATTAATCTACAAATAGTTTTATATTTCGACAAAATTATTGTAATTTGTATTTAAAAAATTTGTACAAATTTTGTACAATATGTAAAATTGGTTGCATAAAATGGAAAAAATTGGTAAAATGTTAGTATCGTTTTTCGAGAATTTAAAAGAAAAATGTTAGACTAAAATTTTGAAAGGAGTTCCAATGGATAACGAAACAACTAATATAATTTTTACAAGGGACGGAAATTATGCATATAAATTGAGAAATAAATTAAATAGTATAGAAATAAAAACCGACTATGTAAGAGATACCGAAGCATTACTATTTTTTATGTTTAAGAATAACAAAGGTATTATTTTCCTAGATTTGAAATATGCAAGATTTTTACCAATTATTAAAGAATATTCTCTTCATCAATTTTCTAGAAATTTCTGTTTTATATATTTAACTGATAATAAAAATTGTGAAGTGGAATTTGATAATAAATTAATATTTGTTACCGATTACGAGAATGTTTTGCAAACAGTAACACTTGCTAACGAAGCATTAAATAGAAGGGAAAAACTTAGATTTGTTATTCCAGAAAATTTTATTGATAATTGTTTGATTGATATTTTGTCTACTTTAAATATATCTAATAAACATTCGGGATACGATTTAATTAAAGATGCTATAAAAATTCTAGTCAATAAACAAACTAAGACTTTAACACTTATGAAAGAAGTGTATATAGAATTGGGGAAAATGCACGGTAAAGAACCTGCTAATGTAGAGAAGAGTATAAGGCTAGCGCTCAATAAAGCGGAAGAGAAAAATCCAGAAAATTTTGAGAAAGTATTTAATAATTGCAAAATTTCTAATACGGTTCTTCTTAATTCTATTGCGGAGAATATTAAAAATTCTTATTATAATTCGTCAGAATATAAAGAAAAATTTAATTCTATTAATTAAATTGCGAGTATTTTCATATATTTTATTATGAAAGAGAAATGGGGAAGAATTAAATATACAATACTTGGAGAAACAGGTAAGTTGTTTGGAATATACAAATATTACTTACTTGTATTTTTTATTATTTTCTTAATTTGTTTTATTACTGGTATTCTTACTTGTGCCTCTTACTCTGCAGATATTTCTTGCGGTAATCTTATAAACAAATATTTGCATAGTTATTTATGTAAAGATACTACTTACATTGGTTTTTTCCTAATGCTTAGTTTGTATTTTCTAATATTTACACTTTTTATAACCTTACTTACAAGGAATGTTTTTATAATTATTATTGATGGTATAATTTTTGTATTTTTTAGTTATATTTTGGGTTTTGATGTATGTATTATTGTTATAAGTTTGGGGCTTGCAGGTGTAATATTTGGGATTTTAATTTATGGATTGCTTAATATTCTAATATTCATAAATATTATTTTGATTATTTCAATCGCTTGTAAAAGGGTTAAAGATAGAAAAAAAATGTGTCATACTTTTGATAATTCTCAATATATTAAAATTTATATATTTTTGATAGTTATCGGAGAAATACTTTTGTTCTTACTTAGTATATTGTTTGGAATAATACACATATTTGTAATAGTAGATTGATTTATTAGATTAATTTTAAAATTTGTGTTAAAATACAAAAAAGTAAAAGAAAGAGTGTGAGTTGATGAAATTAAAAAAACTAAAGATAATTCAAATAATAACTGCAATAATTTTATGTTTGTTTTGTGCATTTTCTTTCGTTGGATGTGTGGGGGCTATTGGTGGATATGGCAGTAGTTCGGGTTCTGGTGGTTCTGGCTCGGGTGGCTCAGGTTCAGGAGGTTCGGGAGGTTCTGGAAGTGGTGGTTCGGGAAGTGGTGGTTCTGGCTCGGGTGGATCAGATCCTGGATATATTACCGATGAAACAATCAATGATTATAATGATGTCTTCACAGGTGCGATTGGTGTTTATCAAATCGATGGAACTGAAGTGGCTTTCTATGATAAATATTTGAATGAGCAGGTTAATTTTAATACACTTGTTAATAGGCAATTTGATACTATGGCAACATTTCTATATGAAAGCCTTAATCAGATATATGGTGAGTCTCCAATCACAAATCCTAACACATTTAATTTAAGTGGATACAAATCAAATAATGCTACTAGACAAGTTGAGTATGCGAATGTTATTGAAAACACTAATCAAAAAATTATTGCTAAATTATCAAGTGGTACACTTGAAAATTCAAATCAATTAAACTATACAAATGCTATTAATGGTGGATATGATTTAGTAATAGTAAGAGAGGAAACTACCGACGAAGAGGGCAATCCAACATACACTTTAACCAGTTGGGAGTACAATACAACGAGTGTTCTTGATGGAAATGATGGTAAGCCTAATTATAAGTGGAAAGGTAAAGATTACTTTAACAAAGATTATTTAAAGAAAGCACTTGCTTATATATATCTAAATCAAAAAAGTGTTAGTAATAGTGAGAGTGAAATAAGTTTTGCAAGTGATAGTGGTAACTCCTCGTTAAAAACTTATTATTCTTCTAACTTCAATTTAACTAATTCAGCAATAACTAATATGGATTTTTCAACAATTACTGAAATAGGAATAAATAATAATTATTTATGGAATGTTGCATATTTTATAGGGTATAGTTTGATTGGTGCAAGTAATATTGAGAACTCAATTAACAATCAGAATATTATTTTTAATGAAACAAATAATATTATTCCACTTGCAGATGGTCATTGCGACGAAGATATTGAAGCAAGTTTTGAAAGTTATAAAGGTTATCATATAGTTCTAAAAGAATTAGTAAATCGAATGTCTAAAATGTCTATCAATAGTTCTTCAAATACAATAATTTATAAGGATTATTCTACTAATTGGGAGACAACTTTATTCCCTCGTGTTTTAAGAGAAAAATATATTTATTATGACACTATTGAAGAATTGTCCGATGCTAATTCTGATATAGATTATGGTGATAATGTAAACTATGATGAAATAGATTTTGATTATGTAGACAAAGGTACTGCCTTAAAACTGAAAAAAATAGTTCTTCTACCTTATATTAATACTAGTGCCTATAAATCAACTTCATTTATTGTTGATGGTATGTTGATAGGTTTCCAAGCAAAAGAGGATAAAACTTATTCTGTTAAAATAAATTACAATGCAGTATACTCGGATAAAACAGAAAATGGAGTAGCAAGTGTTGAAACAAATCCAGTATCGGATAAATTAACATTTAGTTCTGATTATAAATTAAGCGAAGATTTAACAGATGTCAGTATGCCTCTTACAGGAAAATTTACAAACACCGAAACTGCTTTTGGCTCATCTTATGATATTGTAAATTTAATGAATAGTTCCTTTACTAAGACAACTAAAGATGTAACTTATGAAATAAGTGACCCGACTACATTTGAAATAGGTGTTTTAAATGTTTATAATCAATTATTTAACAATAATAACTCATTAAATATAACTAATAATTATTTAGAACTTGAATTTAGTTATTTTGATAGTAATGGCAATGCTTTAACTTCTATACCTGAGGCATATTTAATGTATTTTCTTGTATATGATTAAAAATTTATAGTAATAAAAAATGCGTTCTTATTAATTTAAGAATGCATTTTTTCTTTAAAGTACATATTATTGAATTTATTAAGCAAAATAAAATATATAATTCAAAAGTTATAAATCAAATTTATAATCATAAAAGGAAAGTAATATGAAAAAAGTTGGAATTTCATTAATTGCAGTTTTAATGTTGTTTGTAGTTCTAGTTTGTGGACAATTAAATAATAAGATTGTATCTGCATCTAGTACTAAAATTGATGGAGTGTCGTCTGCAAAAAGTTATATTGTTATTGACAATAACGGAACAGTTCTACTTGAAAATAATGCAGATGAGAAGAAAGAAGTGGCTAGTATATGTAAACTTATGACATCTTTAATAACTTTAGAAAATATAGAAGCGGGCAACATTAGCCTAGACGATAAATTTGTTGCTAGTGACTATGCTTGTATGGCTGAAGGTAGTCAAGCATTTCTAGATTCTGGCTGTGAATATTCTGTTAGAGATTTATTAAAAAGTGTTATTGTTGCCTCTGCTAATGATAGTGCGATTGTTCTTGCTGAAAATATTGCTGGTAGTGAAAAAGCATTTGTTGAAAAAATGAATGAGAAAGCAAGAGAAATTGGTATGAAGAATACAGTTTATGCCAATTCAACTGGATTACACGACAATAATGCACAATATAGTACTGCTAGAGATACGGCAATAATTCTTAATAAAGTAAGTAATTATCCAATTTATAGAGAAGATTGTAAGATATGGATGGATACTCTTACACACCCAAGTGGAAGGGAAACAGAACTTGTAAATACTAATAGACTCATAAAATATTATCCATATTGCTTAACTGGTAAAACTGGATATACAGATGAGGCTGGTTATTGCCTTTCCTCAACTTCACTTAAAGATAATCTAAAACTTACTTGTGTAGTTCTTGGTTGCAAATCATCTGCTGATAGATTTAGTGATAGTGTTTCTTTATATAATTATGCTTATGCAAATTATCGTAATGAAAAAATTATAGACAAGAACATTCCTTTAGATTATTCAGTAGAGGTTAACAAAGGGAAAGAAAATAGTGTAAAAATCGCTTTTGAAAAAGATTACTATTTAACAAGAAAAGTAGATGCAGATAAGTCTTATGATTTACGCTATAGTTTGCCTTCAAAAATCAATGCACCAGTAAACTTTGGAGATATAGTTGGATATGCTGAAATAGTGGTTAATGACGAAATCGTTGATAAAGTAAACATAGTTGCAATTGAAGATATTGAAAAACAATCATATAAAGATATAGTGGAAAAGATATTGGATAAATTTCCAGTAGTTAAATAAATTAATTAACTCACTTCTAGAATAATAGCAATTTTGCTTAAAACGAAGTGAGTTTTTATTTAGCATAGACATTGAAATTATGGCATATATTAAGTCTAATGTTAGTAAATTTTATGGTTTTTTAAGTATTTAAATATCAAATTTTGTCATAAAAGTAAATTTTGTTGCATTATTATTGGGTTTAATGTATAATATATTATATGATAAATGTAGTTGAAGTGAAGACCCGTAAACAAAAAAAATTGTTTGTAGATTTTCCTACAAAATTATATAACGGGAATGATTATTATGTTCACCCTTTGCGTAGTGACGAATTAAATTTATTTAGTCCAAAGAAGAATGTTTCATATGACGAATGTGAAATAGTTTTTTACCTTGCATATAAAGATGGCAAAGTTGCAGGTAGAATTTGCGGATTAGTCCAGAAAGTTTATAACGAAAAAACTAATACTAAGAAAGTTAGATTTACAAGATTTGATTGCATTGAAGATTTTGAAGTTGCGTCAGCATTAATTCATAAAGTTGAAGAATGGGCAAGGATGCAAGGTATGACAACCATTCACGGACCACTTGGCTTTAATGATTTAGATAGAGAAGGACTACTTATTGAGGGCTTTGATAAACTAGCAACCTTTGAAGAAAATTATAACTATCCTTATTATAAGGACTATCTTGAGAAACTGGGATATGTTAAAGATTGTGACTATCTTGCTTCTAAAATTAAATTACCTAAAGAGTCTAATGAGAAAGTTAAAAGAATTAGCAAGTTGGTTATGGATAAGTATGGATTAAAGGTAGCGACTGCTAAGACTAAAAGGGCTTATATTGAGAAATATAAGGACCAAATTTTTGATGTAATAGACGAAGCATATGGCGACCTTTATGGAGTAATTCCATACAATGATAAAATGCGTAAATCAATAATTGACCAATTTTATTTAATCTTAAATTTAGAATATTTTGTTACTATTGTCGATAATGATGATAAAGTAGTGGCATTTGGACTTGCTCTTCCATCTCTTGCTAAGGCAGTTCAGAAATCTAAGGGAAGATTATTGCCTCTAGGGCTATTTAGAATACTTTATGCTAAAAATCATAGTAAAGTTGCAGACTTTGCACTTGTAGGAGTAAGAAAGGAATATCAGAGTAAAGGTGTTACTGCTTTGATTCTAGACTATATTGTTGAGGGTGCTAAGAAAGTTGGAATTGAAGAGGTGGAAACCAATCACTCTTTAGAAGATAATTATAGAATCTTGCAGACTTGGAAGAACTTTAAAGATGTTGAACAACATAAAAGATTTAGAGTATTCACTAAGGACTTAATTAAAGAAGATAAACCATCTAGTGTAAAACAAACTAAAAATACTAAGACCTCTAATAATAATTCCACTAAAACAACCAAAAAGAAAAAAGTAGATAATTCTAAAACTAAGAAATCTAACTCGGCTAAATCTAAAACTGGTAGTAATACTAAAAAATAAAATCATTGAGAAATCTAATCATATAAAGAACTTGATAACTTTGTAGATGAAGGTCTTTTAAATGAAAGATTAAAATTGTGAGATTGTGTAAAAACCAGTACTAATTTAGTACTGGTTTTTCTATTTAATATTCCTTTTTCTATTTAATATTCCTCTTATCTTGTGACTTTCGCCACATTCTAGCAATGGCTTTGGTTTGAAGGCTAATTGGTGCAAGTTTACTTACGAAAAGTGTTAATTTATTAAAAAATCCCGGAACATATTTTTTCTTGCCCTTAAAGACTTTTTTAATTGAATTTTTAGCAATTTTACTAGGCTCTACACTTGAAAGTTTACCTTTAAGACCTTGAGATTTAATTGCCTCCTTCATATTTTCTGATGTGGCAATAGCGCCCGGTTCAACAATTAATACATTTACATTATCTCTTATGTACTCTTGTCTAAGTGCTAACATAAAGTTCTTAATTAATGATTTAGTTGCTGAATATATAGCCATATAAGGCATTGGATAATTAGACGCCATACTTGTCACACAAATAATATTAAATGGTGTATCGTTGGATTTAATATCTAATAATGCTTTAGTTAGATGTATAGTTCCTTCACAGTTGACTTGAATACATTTTAGCAAGGTCTCCACTTTTGCATTATTAATACTACCTTCAGTTATAAATCCCGCATTATTAATCAAGAAATCAATATTTATTTTGTTTTCTTTTAAGTTATTGATAAAATCAACTCTATTTTCAAAGTTGGATAAATCACAAGCCAGAGATTTGATATCAAGGCTTGGAAATTCTACAAGTAACTCATCTTTAAGTTTGCTAAGTTTCTCATCACTTGTTCCAGTTATATAAAGTTTATAGTTAAGTTTTGCTAGTTCAAAACAAAATGCTTTACCTAGTCCACCTGTTGCTCCTGTTACTAAAACATAAGAGTTATTATCTAAATTTTTATTTCTCATATTAATATATTACAAAAAATAGTTTTTTAAGTAAAGTAATATTGTCACTCAAATTAATTTCAAATAAATTTAATTCGTTAGTATTTTAAAATTTTTTAAATTATTTTATTGATTTTTATTGAAATTTTTATAAAAATATATATAATTATTGTAGTTATTAAAATATAAAAGGAGAAATTATGGATTGGACTGCAATTTGGAATAGCGTTAAAGACTTTTTTACTAATAATTTTTGGAATATCATAACTTTTTTTGCTGTGCTAGTAATAGGCATAATTCTAGTAAAATTATTTTTAAACCTATTCAAAAGAATTATGGCAAAAACTAAAATGGAGAAGGTGGCACAAGGCTTCTTATACCACATAATGAAATTTGTACTTTATTTAGTTTTGATTTTAATTTTATTAAGTATTATTGGAATTTCAATTTCTGGCTTACTTACAACCATTAGTGCAATGGTTCTTGCTGTTGGTATGGCTTTGCAAAATCTTATCACTAACATTGCCAACGGTATAGTAATTGTTACAATGCAAATGTTTAAGAAAGGGGATTTCGTATCTGTTAATGGTGTTGATGGTAGTATAGATGATATTAATTTCTTATTTACGACCATTAATACAACTGATAATAAGAGAATAACAATACCTAACTCAACTATTTTAAATAATCCAGTTACTAACTATGGGGCTCATAAAGTTAGGAGAGTTGACTTTAATTTTGAAGTGGCATATGAAAGTGATGTAATGCTTGTTAAGAAAATAATTTTAGATGTTATGTATAGTAATGGTAAAATTATTGTTGATGACAAGAGAAAACCTTTCTGTAGGCTAAAGAATTTAAATGCTAGTGGTATTAACTTCTTTGCGAATTGCTGGGTTGATGCAGAAGACTATTGGGATGTTTATTACTATGTAATGGAATACACATTCAATGAATTTAAGAGAAATAATATTTCAATTCCTTATACTCAATTAGAAGTTAGGGAAAGAAAAGATGAAGTTGTAATGCCCGTAATAACTAATCAACTTCACGCTAGAGAAGATAAAGTGAGAAAGTATGATGAAAAATTCGATTTAGAAAATGCTAACTTGCTTGCTTTATTTAAAAGGAAAGGCTCACCTAAGAAGAAACCTGCTAAAACTGAAACTAAATCAGGAAAAACAAATAATGCAGAAGTTAAAAAAGAAGCAAGTGTAGAACAAAAATCTGAAACCAAAGTAGAAGAGAAAACTGAAGGCAAGGAACAAAAATCCGAAGTAAAAGGTAAAGAAGATAAATAATTATTAAATTAAAAAAATCTCAAAGGTTAACTTTGAGATTTTTTGTTTTTTAGAATTTTACTAACGGGCTTAGAAATATAATTATTATAAGTGGAATTTTGTTTGAAAAATTCTGACATTATCATATGAGTGTTTGTTTCTAATTCTTGTTCTTTTTGTTTTATTGAACCACTGCTTTCATCTTTAATTGACGGAAGTATATTGATAGTAACTAATGGTTTTTTCCTACCAAACATTCTATAAAACCAATTTGGTTTTCGATAAGTTAAAACAATAGGAACTATAGGAACATCATTTTTAATACTAAATCTGAATGCACCTGACATAAAATTACGAACCTTATTATAATAATTCCACATAGCACCTTCTGGGAAAACTAACAAACTTGCACCTTGTGAAATTGCTTCATCAATTTCTCTCATAAAATTTCTTGTGGTGGAAGGGGTGTCGGGAAGTGGTACTGCCCTAAGTAGTCTTACAAGTCTTCTGACAACTGGCATATGAAAAGGTCTATGATTAGATAGAAAATACGGTCTTTTAGTAGGGATTATATGACTTGTAATTGCAAGAAAATCTAAAGTTAATACGTGGTTGCTAACAAATATGGCATTTTTTATTCCTTTTAAATTTTTTCTGCCTTTTACTTTAAGCCCATAGGCTATTAATGTAATAGGGTAAAATACAATTATTGCAAGCATATATGTAATAAAAGATAAAATATTGAAGAAAAAACCTTTCTTTATAAATTTATATTTATCTGTGATTTTAAATTTGCAAGTGTGACATTCTGGGGTTAAATGGGTATTTGAAGGGACAGTGGTATCTTCATCAATTAAATTTGTCACTAATAGATACCTCTTGGCTTATTTCTTCTTCTGCTTCTTCGCTATCAATTTCTATCTGAGTACTTGTTTTTGCTTCGCCGTGTTTTATTGGTGCCCAACCCACATTTTTCTTAAATAAAGCCTCTATTGCAAAA
>JBJEXU010000040.1:0-3666 GCA_051886095.1 Christensenellales bacterium
CGCACACATAGACGCGCCTCTACTTCAGGAGCCATTATCTGAGTTGTATATAACTATTACTCGCAAATAAACAACCAAAAGCCAAGACTAATTCATATGGCGTTTTATATAACTAGAATTTGTTTTTGAAACTTATTTTGTCCTTCAACAAGAAGAAAAATTAGACAACCCCTAAAATAGATAAAAATACTAGGTTTATCCTAGTATTTTTGTCTATTTATTATTTATCTTCTTTGTCTTTATATTCTGTATGATATCCATAATTTTCGCTAGGTCGCTTTGCATTAGGATACATTATATCAGCATAAATATCAGTTTGTAATTTTTTAACCATATTATATACATTTGTATAATCGGAGATACTGTTAATTGTTATAGTTGCGACTTTCCCATTTTGATTTGTTTGACTAGTTGTTGCTATTATATCGCCAACATTAAACATTCGGTCAAATATCCCTCTATGAAGATCTATATGAGACATTTCAGCGAAAGGTTTTACATTAATATTTCTAGAAAAAACTCCACTTGAAACATAAATTGCCTTATCTGTAACAATATATGCAGTGTTTTTATACCTTTTTGTAGTAAAAATAACACCACCTAAATAAATCCAAACAGGCATTAAATGAAGAAGCATAAACGGAATCAAAAAAGTTAACATATTTGCACCATTACCATCAGCAAAATATATTCCACCCATAATTCCAAAATCAACAATTGCCCAAACTATTGCAAAAGGTAATAATGGATTAAAAATGCTTTCAAAAATATAACATTTTTTATTTGGTTTACCTTCATACATAATTTTTTCATTAGGGCCAATACAAGACTTTAATTCTTCCATCATATTTTTCATATCAATATCTCCGTATGGTGTGTATATATATTATTATAGATAAAAAATAAAAAAGGTCAAGTTATGCATTAAATAATTTTTTAAATAATAAGTTGCTATATTCTATAAGTAAATAAGAAAAAAATTATATTTATGTTGGAAAGAAATTTACCTTGTTTTGCTCCAAGTTTAATCAAATTAAAGATATTGCATACATTTCAACTGATTTACCATATTCGAAACAACTGCAGAACTTTTCTTTATAACTATAAAGATAAAGGAAGAAAGTTAGCATTAGTAAAAATCCACAGTTTTTTGAGTGACCCCTACGGGGTTCACTTCATTTTACCGTGGATTTTTATTTTAATTTATTTTTTTATTATTCAATTTCTTACTTTGAAAAATATTATATGTTTTATAATCTTTATCTTTGAGATAAAATAATTTCTGCAAATAGTAAATTGCAAATAATATCACTATAAATATTCCCACCACAGATAAAGTATATGTCCAATTTATGGTAAACCACCCATATTTTGCCCTATTTCCAATATATAAGAACTCAAAAGGCACACCGTGAGAATTGTAAACATAGAAATAATTAATACTATAATTTAGAACATCGTTGAAATAAGAATTTAAAATAACGGCAGGAACTAATAATAGAACTAAAACACCAAGTCCCCACATAAAAGATTTAAAATCTATTCTAACAATTTTCATAGCGACAGCATAAACAGCACCAATTACTATGAAAAGATGTCCCCAAATATAAGCCTGTGCTCTTATACAATAAATAGTAGTATACCCTTCTAACGCATCAGCAACAATTAAAGAAGAAAATGCAGCAAGTAAATTTAATGTCCATAATATAGAAGTAGCAATCTTACTTCTAAATACTAGAGCAATAAATACCATAATATTACCAAAATGGCAAACTTGCAAAGGTATAATCTCTGGGTCAAAACCATTAGTTAAATAAATATCTATATTTCTCATTATTAAAATTCCTAAAGATATTACCCCTATTACTACACCAACAATATATTTAGTTTTGTAAGATGCTTTTCTTAACGCCAAAAACAAAATTGTCAAAATTACAAATGGAGATAAAATATATAAAATATGCCATATCGACCAAAGTTTAAAAACCATAAATATTACCCTCTTTAAAATTAATTAAAAATGCAAACAAGTCTAAACGGAACTAAATATTTTACTCAATACCAAATAGTTCATTGGGAGTAATTCCAAATTTTTCATAAATCATAAGAATACTATCAAAACTTGGTTTCTTCTTACCACTTAGCCATTGTCCTATTGTAGTTTGATTAACATTTAATATTTCGCTTAATCCTGCTTGAGTTAAGTTATACTCGTTCATTATTTCTTTTATTATTTCCGAATATCTCATATTTTTATATTATGCAATTTTAAGTCTTTAGACATAAAATAGGTCAAAAGACCTATATTAATTTATAAATTTAAGAAAATAATTATTTGCATTCTCAGTTTAAGTTTGTTATACTTATTTAAGAAATAATTGAGGAAATATCTAATGGGTTACGATATTAAAAATTTTGAAAATTATAAATCCAAACAAGAAGAAAAGACTGCACGAGATTTTCACAAATCTAGAATTGCATTTATAATTCTTAATAGCAAAGTTAATTACTTAGAAAATAGTGAAAAATCCCATTATGAGTGGGCACTAGAAATGGGCGTTGATGAAAGTAAATTTAATAATATAGTTAGAGGATATTATAAAGACAAAACTATAATCTTTTATAAAGACAATTTTAAATATGATAAAGAGGTTATAGAACAAGCAAAAATTTATGCCAAAGAAATCAAAAATCATTGCTCACCTAATTCAAAGTGTAAAATTTATTGCGGTTTACAGGTTGGTGAAGTTGGCGAAGTTTGGAAACCAGATTATTTTATAAAAGAATTTTAATATAAAATAAAATTATAATACTTATCAATCAAACAAAGATAAGTATTTTTTACTCAATATCAAATTAAAATTAAAATGGGTCTTGCAATTCTATAATTCGTATGTTACAATAACTATGAAATTAAGAAATTTTTTATTTTTGAGGAGAAAATATTATGGATTTAAAAAAAGCAGAACGAATAGCAAAAATAATAGCCATTACAGGTTTAACAGCAAGTACTTTATGTTTTGCAGCAAGTTGTGGAAATTTACTAAATATAGTAACAAATCTTCCTCCAACTACCGTTTCAAGCATACGCAATAATAATTCAATAGACTTATCAAGTTATTATGCGGAAGTTGACCAACAAGCAAAGGACCTATATGAGCAGTTAAGAAGTGGTGAAATAAGCACAATTCAATTTTCTAAAAAGTATACATATATAACCTCTGACGAACATCTTGACGAGTGGGCAAGACAGTCAACAGACCCACAAATTAAAGCAATTATTCAAAACTATGACAAGAAATGTTATGAACTTAACGAGGCAGGAGATAAGCAGTCTAAGTTATTTTTAGGAGCAATGGGAGGTATCGGTATTTCAACCATCGCACTCACAGGCTTTCAAGAATACTTCGATAGAAAAAAGAAACTAAATAATACTAATAAAAATTTCCAAGAACTTCCTAACCCTAATGGCAAGAAACCAACTGCTATGGATATTGATGAATATAATAGCACATTCACTCCACTACCAGACCCAAACGGCACACTTCATATAGATGATTGCATTCTCAATGAGGACGAAGTAGATGAATTGATTTAATTAACAATTTAATAATTAGTAAAAATCCACGGGTAAAACCCGTGGCTTTTCATTTTAAGGGTAAAACC
>JBJEXU010000041.1:0-3637 GCA_051886095.1 Christensenellales bacterium
TACATATAGTTCTTATAGGCATTATTTACCTGTAGGTGAATTCACAGACCAATTTGATAACTTATATTCAGATGATTTAATGCTTGAAAATGCTTTAAGCGAATTAAAAGAACTTAATAATCTATATGTTTATAAGACATTGTCAAATACATCTAACAGATTTAATCAAGCAGTAGTTGACGAAGAAAATAGCGGAAAACTATATATAGGAACTCCTTATATAGGTTCTTCAAGCGAAGAAACTTATACCGATACATTTACTTGCGTTTCCACCGTAAGTGATATAGTTAATGCTACCGCTGTTGCTCAAATAAAATCCAGAGCAGTTCAAACAACTTACAAAGTATATCCTGAGATAGATATTGCTCTAACTCTTAAAGAAGATGGAATAGACAATGGTGCATACATTGTTAGAACCTTTGGCGGAAGATACGCGGTTAATATGCTAGAAAATGGTAAGATTAAATTTGCTAATATTATTAATTTGTATCAGAATGAAGTAGATGAGGCAAACATCGTAGAAAATGGAGTTATTAATTTCCTAGGTTCTCGAACCAAGCAATTTGCTTATTGGGAAGTATGGGGAGAGAATACTGGCATAAGTGGCGAAACTCTATTATTTAATGTTGCTAATACTTCTTACTATACGACCAATGAAATAATAATAGATAGTCACTATAATGTTAAACTTACTGCAAGTTCGGTTGATAATAAAGGCAATGGTTCAGTAACCATTAAAGATGCTAACGGAAACACTGTTGGACTTAATAACTTATCAGTTACCATAGGCAATATTAATGCTGAGCCTTCTAAAGTATACTTATCTGATACTGGCCTAGGTGTTGGCGATGATGATATTCAACTAAAACATATCGCTATTATAAAAGATGGATTTGAATTTATAGTCAAAGATGTCAATTCTGGGCTAATCGGTTATACTGGAACTTATACTAAAGACGCAAGCGAGACAAGAGACATTAGTGTAGTCTGGAAAGTTAATTTCGCTAATTATAGTAAAGTATTCTATCTAATTGAAGACAACGATAGTTGTACAATAGAAGACGATTGGGGTGAAGTAACCGTTTCACCACTAATATTCAGCCCTTCAGTTGAGATAATCTACGAAACAAATTTGTTTATTACAAATGTTAATAGCAATTATCAATCAACATATGGCAGTTTAATTTCTTTGACAGGACGCTTAGGAATGTCATCTACTATTGAAGGTGGCTCAATAATGCTTACCGACGATAATATTACATTTACATATAGTTCTTCGAGTTCTTGGTCAACAAAACTATATTTCCGTCCACTTGGCAACGAAGAAGACAAGAGTACTTTATATTATATTCAAGCAACTAGTTCAGGCAGTAGTACAGATTTAAGTACTTTAAGTAAATATACAGAAAATTATCGTTGGCAATATTATTATGATAACAAATGGAACGATGTAGAAGCTGGCAACTCACTAGCAGATTGCAATGGCAACACAGGTCAAATGAAAGTAAGACTTGTATGCGATTGGAAAACATATAATGTTAACTTAATGACCTTTGGAACTTTAAGTAGCAATAATCTAACTTCAACCAAATTTAATGGCTTTGATGTAACATATGCTCTTAATTATCTAAGCGGGTCTTTCCAAGTTAATAAGGACTCTTCTATAACTAATAATGTCAAATCTATTACCTATACAATGCTTATGGGTGATAGCGTAACTTACGATTTAGAGAACGAGACTATTACCTTAACAAGTACTGGTAACAAAGACTTCTCTCAAATCATTATTAAATATCCTTTAAGTACCGCATATAATCAAGGCTGGTTTAATCTAGCTCAAAGTGGTGGTAAATATTCTATTTCAAATATAGGCTCTAACCTTAAAGACAAAGACTTTACTTTTGCTATTTGGCTTGAAGAAAAAACCACTAAATCTATAAAAGTTGATAAATATGAATACGAAAATGTTATTAATGGTTATGGCAATGTAATAGTTTTCGCACGTAATGTTAAATCTGACCAACAACTTAGTGCGGGCTTGGCTGATGAAGGTAAAGATGGTTATTATGTAAAAGACCATACAATGGGAGCATCTACGATACTTGAAATTACCGCAAACATTAATGGTAATTCGCCTTATTTTCATAATTTTGTAAATATGTTCTATTATGAAAAGAATAAGGACACATATACAACTCATACGGAGAGTTATTTAAAAATTACCGCAGGTATCCTAAAGACAGATATTAATATTCTTTATGATGCAAGTAGTACAAAGACTCAGTATGTAATCACTGACGAACTATTGAATGTAAAATATTTAACCGATATTTATGGCGGTTATAGTATTGAGTACAATTGCAATAATTCAATTAAAACTATAACCATTTATGATATGTTTGGAATTGAGGCAGATAAACTTTATGTAGATAGTTCACCTAATACTAACAATGTTGTTTCTTCTTATCCATATATCTATCCAAGATATAATTTCCGTATAGATAACTTGTACATAGCAAGAAGCACTATGGACTTTACATTTAATATTAATACTATTACTAATAATAGTAATATTAATAACTATACTCTTCCTTCTAGCTATACTAATGCAATAACTACTTCAAAGTATATTCATAAAGATACAGATGCTAGTACAAATAATAACATACTTGTATTTATGGACGAAAGTTTGTATCAAGTTGACTTGAATATTATGATTAGTGTTCAGGCAGGCAATTCTACTTCTTATGAAAATGGTTTAAATACTAAATTTGCAACAATGGATGCTAACATACTTGTAAGTGGTAATTATAGCAAATCAACTACTATAGTAAATAGCAAAATTAGTAAATTAATAATTTCTAACTTAAAGTCAAATTCTACTTTAGGAATGTATTATGATATCTCTGCAGGTAGAGACGGAATGATGTTAGGAATTTACGAGAGTGGAAATACGGCACTAGATTTAACCATTTTCCGTAATAATGCTGATTATAATTTATTGGGACTATCATTATACAATAAACTTGATGGCTCTATTACATCGGGAGATACTGCACTACTAAATAGTAATTATTACAATAGTAGCGAAAGTTCTGGACTAGTGGGTTCAGTATCTAAATTAGAAAAATTAGAAGTGGCAGAATATACATTGGTTATAAGACTCGAAGAACCAACTGAATCAAATGTATCATTCTTATTAACCCTTCCTTACGAAAGCGACCTTCTAAACCTAAATATGTCTAGCACTTTATTAACAGGTATTATGCAAAATGGCGTAAGACAGCCTTCAGAACTTAAAACGGTTGAAGATACTGGTACCAAATACGAAAGTTATGCCGTTCAGAACTATGCAAAAGGCTTTATTTGTTCAGATAATGGTACTCCTATCGTATTTAATATGCTAAGCGGAAAGTCTGATAGTGTTAATAATTCTAACTTAATTAATTCGAGTGAGGCTTCAACGGGAATTATAAACACACCTAGTCTAGTTATTCCTAGAGATTCTTATGTTAAGATATATGGTAGTGAATTATATTTTTATAATAGTAATAATGAATCAATAGGTAAAATATCGTATACTCGTCCTGCTATATATGATTATTTAGGTACTGCTACAGGTAATATGGGCTGGTAT
>JBJEXU010000042.1:0-3613 GCA_051886095.1 Christensenellales bacterium
GGTTTAGTATTTACATCTAAAGTTTGTCTTAATAATTGCACATTATCAGAGCCTAATACACTTCCGTGTGCTTTGTTATTATCTTGATACACACTTCCAAAACCTATATGAGTATTAATAATTATAAAACTAGGCTTATTCAAGGACTTTTTAGCATTGCTAATTGCTTCAGATATTTCATCAACATTATTTCCATCTTTAACTTCCAATACATTGAAATTAAGACTTTCCATATATTTTTTTATATCTAAGTTCATAACTCCATTTATATCGCCATCAAGAGTAATTTTATTGCAATCGTATAAGACAATTAACTTATTTAATTTTAAAGCACCCGCCAAACTTAGTGCCTCATAGGAAACCCCTTCCATTAAACACCCCTCACCGCAAAGGGTATAAGTATAGTTGTCAAAAAGAGTTAAGTCGGGTTTATTGAATTTTGTTGCCATAATTCTTTGTGCAATAGCAAGACCTACAGCGGTAGCGACACCTTGACCCAAAGGACCAGTAGACGCATCTACACCAGGAACTACACCATACTCTGGGTGACCGGGAGTAATGCTATTATATTTCCTGAAATTTTTTAAATCGTCCATACTTGGTTTATATCCAAAAGCATAAAGAGTAGCATAAAGAATGCTACTTCCGTGCCCTGCAGACATAACAAACCTATCTCTTAAGATATTTTTATCATCATCAGGAACTACAGACATATGTTTAGAATAAAGGGTGTATAAAGTTGGAGCACAACCAAGCGCAATTCCAGGGTGACCACTTTTTGCGTTTTCAATCATATCAATCGCAAGTATGCGTAAATTATTAATATTTTTATTTTCTAAGTTCATAAAGTTATCAATCCTTTATTTGGTATAATATTTCAAAATTTTTTCAATTATAATATCAATTAAATCGTTATCTTTATAATCATCACAATCTACAATAATGTCGGCCAATTTATTGCAAATAAAATCTCTATCGTGAAACAAATCTTTGTTAATATTCTTAACATTGTTATTAATATTTTCTCTTGTTTGTTCTTTCTGAAATCTTCTTTCATTTAATTTAAGATAAATAATTAAACAATTATTTTTAACTATATCAAGATTATTCTCTATATTAAGAGTCGAATATTCAATATTAATAAGAGTATTATCATAGGAACAAACTCTGCGAATTATTGATTTTTCTTCTTTTAATAGATAATCAACTCCACAAACTTCTCCCATTTTTTCTATATCCATAAGTTCAAATTCTAGTATTTCTTGAATATTAGCATAAAACATATCTAGTCTTATCGATAATTGCTTGCCGATATCGTCAGTAAATTGTTTAGAAAGTCCTACAATGCATAAATTAGTTTTAGACATTTCTCCCTCCTTATTTTTGCAACCAACCATTAATCTCATAGCAATTCTCAATTTAGTTACAATTATTTTTATCTAGTATACTAGATAGTTGCATATTTTTCAATCATTTTTCAAATAAACATTTGACATAAAGCAAAATCTTTACAAATGTTTTACAACTTTTACAAAATAAATCTGATTTTTATGATAAAAATTGCTATTTATTATTCTTTGGTTAATTTATTTTTATTCTCTTCAAAAGTCTTATTTTGAAGATAGAAACGCCTGTTTTTCCTAAATACTTTATAATAAGGAGTTAACATAATTATTAATAAGATAAAAGATAATATTAGAGTGTACCAATAATAATCTACAAACGAATAGTTATTAATATTTGAAATAGTTTTAATTGCTATATCATTTTTCAGTGTAAATATTATATTACCATTGTCCTTAGTAGAAAATAAATTAGTATAAAGAGATGTGTTATTAATTTTATCATATTCTAAAATTCTTTCTAAAACCAAATTTGAAGGATGACCATATGTATTTTTCCCTACACAAACGCAAGCATAATTGGGACTTGTAGCATTAATAAATTCTAAAGAATTGGAGTATGCACTACCGTGATGTGCAAGTTTAAGAATATCTACATCAAGAATTTGTTGTGAATAATTATTCATTAATTCTTCTTCAACATCATAAGATATATCCCCTGTTAATAATGCCGAATGATTGTTATAATCAAGTCTTATAACTGGACTATAGTCATTACTAGAAATGTCATCAAGATTAATAGGAGATAACCAAGTAAGTATATTGTCTCCCACCACTAAAGAGACACCTTCCACATTAAACTTTAATTCAACTTTATTTCTTATTGCAGTTGAAATTATATCGTCATATATTTGAGATGAATTAATTGAATTTTCATCTTCACAAGTTGCAAGGATTTTAGGTCTATAGAGAATATCAACTTTATAATTATCAAGAATATATTTCATATTGCCACTATGGTCAGCATCAATATGAGTAAGAACTAAATAGTTTATAGTATCTGAATTATCTAAAACAATATTATCTAAGTAATAACATAAATTTTGACGATATTCAATAATACCAGTATCTATTAACATAGTTTTACCATTATCAAATTTTATTGCAATAGCATCTCCTTGACCAACACTAACAAAATGAATTTCAGTTTGGTTTTTAAACTCATAATCCGGCTTTAATAATAAAAATATGGATAGTTGTTCGGAGAAAAAGTTAGAAAAAAGAATTGCAAGTATTACAATGATATAAATACAATTAATTAATGTCCTTTTTTCTACATATTTTTTCATTTATTAAAATACCCCAAAGCCCCACCAATGCTTTTTTAATTTTTTCCTTTTAAGTAATTCTTTAATTTGAGGCATCATATCTTTAGTTGCCTTGTAACCCTCTTCAATCATTTCTTCCATACCATCAGTTTTAGAAGCCCTAAAACGCTTTAAGTCTGGTTTTATAATCAAATCTGAATTTAGATAACCTTTTATTGCATTACTCTTCATCATAATATCTATGCTAGCAACAAGCAAATCTAAATATTTAGTTGATTTAGCCCCGTGACCTCTTGTTGAATTAATATCCACCGAAATTACCGCGTCACAACCAAGTTTCCTAAGCACATCTGCTGGTATTGTATTTTGTAAGCCTCCATCAAATAGTAATTTATCTTCAAATTCAACAGCACTAAACACAGTTGGTACTGCACAACTACCAGCAAGAGCCTTAGCAAGATTTCCTGATGTTATATCAACTTCGTTACCAGATAACATATCTACCGCTACTGCACAAAAAGGAATTTTTAAGTCTTCAATATTAATATTTCCTACTGTATCAGTAATAATCTTTTCTAATGCCTCTGTCGAACTAGGCACAAGTGGTATTTTACTTTTTCTTACATCTTTTACCCTCATATTAGTGGCAATTTTCTCCATCTGCTCACTTGTAATTCCATATGATAGCATCGCACCGACTACTGAACCAATAGAAGTTCCTGCAATGTAATCAAATGTAATTCCTTCTTCTTCAAATGCTCTTAAAACACCTATTAATGCAAAACCTCTAGCACCACCACCGCCAAGAGCAAGTCCAACTTTTTTAAACTTCTTTAATTTTGGAGCAACTAATATTTCCATAACCACCTCAATAATTATCTAGTTTAATTATAGTTTATGTGCTATTGCTATCGCAATTTCGCAATTTACATTGCTCTCGGA
>JBJEXU010000043.1:0-3603 GCA_051886095.1 Christensenellales bacterium
ACATTAATTAAGCATTTTGAAGATACAGGTACTACACCAGACGATTATGATTTAATTATTACTGGCGACCTTGGTAAATTGGGTAGTGAAATTTTGCTCGATTTAATGGAAAATAAAGGTTATAAATTAAAAAATAATTATAATGATTGTGGTCAAATGATTTTTAATAATAATCAAAAAACATATCAAGGAGGAAGTGGTGCTGGCTGTAGTGCTGTGGTTTTAAATTCATATGTAATGAAGAAAATGGATGAAGGTGTTTATAAAAGAGTTTTGTTTGCTGCTACAGGCGCATTGCTTAGCACTCTTAGTAGTCAACAGGGTGAAAGTATACCGGGAATTTGTCACGCGGTAGAAATTAGGAAGGTGTAGTATGTTATTAACTTATTTAAAAGTGTTTCTGGTTGGTGGCTTTATTTGTATGATTGGTCAGATATTAATTATTAAAACCAATATGACAAGTTCAAGAATTTTAGTTTTGTTTGTATGTATCGGTGCTGTTATGGAGGCTTTTGGACTATATGACCCTATAGTTAATTTTGCGTCTGCTGGAGCAACTGTTCCTATAACTGGATTTGGTAGAAGTCTTGCTAAAGGCGCAATAGAAGCGGTTAAAGAAAAAGGTTTGCTTGGCGTATTTACTGGTGGTCTTACTGCAACGGCAGGTGGTATTGCGGCGGCGGTAGTTTTTGCATTTATATTCGGATTAATTTTTAGTAGTAAAACAAAAAAATATTGATTTTATGTATAAATATACCAAATAAAATATATTTATTAATTAGTTATTTATATAATATTATTTTCATATAATATTAATGTGGGAAATATTAAACTTTTAAAATTAGCACAAAAATTTAAACTTACCAAAAAAAGATTGGTAAGTATTTTTGTTGTAATTTTAATATCTATAATTATAATGTTAATATTTTCATTTATGGTAAACCCAGTTATTATGGATACTGTTGAAATTAAATCTATGGCACTTGCTACTAGGGCTATGAATAGTTCTATTGCAGATGTTGTTATGAATTCAATAGTGTATGATGATTTAGTTAATATAATTAGTGATGATTTTGGAAATATAACAATGATACAAGCAAATTCTCTTGAAATTAATAATTTAAGTAAAGATTTGGCACAGACTTGCGAAGAAAGAATTGGAGAATATGGTAACAATGGAGTAACAATTCCGTTAGGAACTTTTACGGGTATTCCTTTGCTAGTCGGTAGGGGGCCAAGAGTTAAAGTAAAAATGACACCAATAGGTTCGGTTATTTGTAAATTCGTTTCACACTTTGAAAGTGCAGGTATTAACCAAACTATACATAAAATCTATGTTAATATAACTGCTACTGTTAGTGTTGTTATGCCGTTAAGTAGTAGAAGTTTTCAAGCGGTGCAACAAGTTCTTATAAGTGAAAGTGTTATAGTTGGACAAGTTCCTGAAGTATATCTTCAGTCTGACACATTAGATACATTGTTAAACTTTGTGCCTTATTAATATTTATAAATAAAATTACATAAAAATACATTTATATTGTTATTAATATTAATTCAACATTTTAAATAAATATACATTAATTATAATTGTTGTCTAATAGATATATATTTTACAAAAGTTCACAATTTCAAATAAATAATTGTATTTTTTCTATATATGTGCTAAACTAAATCAGAAAAATTTTTTGGAGATTACAATGTTTTTTGATAATGCAAGCACAACTAAAGTTGATGAAAACATAATGAATGAATTATTAAAAATTAATGATGAATATTTTTATAACCCTGGTGGTCTATACTTAGGTGGAAGAAAATCTAAAAATTTTGTGGATAATTGTAAAAAAGAAATTTTAAGTAAACTTGGTGCTTATGAGGATTACAATCTTATTTTTACAGGTTCTGCAACCGAGGCTAATAATTTAGCACTACTAGGTTTTGTTAAGAAAAATACTAGGAAGATTTTGGTGTCCGTTGGTGAACACCCAAGTGTGTATAACACTGCACTTGAGTTAAAGCAAAGGGGATTTAATGTAGAATTTATTAAACTAGATAAAACTGGCAAAGTTGATGTTGGTGACTTTAAATCTAAAATGTCAACTGATGTAGATTTGGTCTCTATAATGCATGTTAGTAACGAAACAGGTGCTATTAATGATATATCATATTTGGTTGAGTATTCTAAGTCAATTAATCCTAGGGTTGTTTTTCATACTGATGGTGTTCAGGCTTGTGGCAAAATTTCAGTTGATCTGTCGGATTTGGGTGTTGATATGTATACTATATCAGCACATAAAATACATGGATTTAAAGGTGTCGGTGCACTTTTTGTTAAGAAAGGAATTTTTTTAAAACCAATTATTTTTGGTGGTGGTCAAGAAAATGGCTTAAGAAGTGGAACGGAAAATTTGCTTGGTATTTTTTCATTATATAAAGCAATAGAAATAGCTGTCAAAGATAGGGAATTAAATTTCAATCATACTTTAAACTTAAAAAATAAATTTCTTGAACTATTATCTAAAACTAATTTAAAATATTCTGTTCATTCAGATGATAATTGTTCTCCATATATAGTATCAATAAGTTTTATTGGCTGTAGAGCAGAGACTATACTTCATTTACTTAGTGATAGAGATATTTTTGTAGGTAACGGTTCAGCTTGTTCGTCTAAAAATAGTGGTAATAGAATACTTGAAAATATGGGTGTTGATAAAAAAGGAATTGAAAGTAATTTAAGAATTAGTTTTTCTAAATTTAATACTATTCAAGAAATAGAAGAATTTGTAGCAAATTTAAACGAAGTTGTGCTAGGTTATTTAAAGAAAGTTAAATAAATTAAAGTTTTGACATTAAAATCAAGAGACTGACATTACTAGTAAGATAAAAGTTAAAAAATAAGGATAAAATTATGGAAAATGTTATTATAATTAGATATAGTGAAATATTTTTAAAAGGCAAAAATTTTGGTTTTTTTGAAAAAACTTTAATAGATAATATAAAGGAAAAAATATCGGATATTCCTTGCGAATTTGTAAGGCTTAATAAAAGATTTTTTGTAAGCGGATATAGCCCAAAAGATGAAAATAAATTAATCAAAAGAATTAAGTCTGTTTTTGGGGTACATTCGCTTAGTCCAGCGGTGAAAATCAGTAGTGAACAAAATAGCATTGAAGAATATATATCTTCTCTTAAATTTAACGAAAAAACTTTTAGGGTATCTGTTAATCGTGCAGATAAGCGTTTTCCTATAGGTTCGATGGAGTATGGTGCTAAACTTGGTGGTTTAATTTTAAAGAATAATAAAGGTATAAAAGTTGACCTACATACACCACATTTAAACATCTGTGTAGATATTAGAGATGCAGAAAATACCTTCATATATTACAAAACAATTCCTTGTAGGGGAGGTATGCCAGTTGGCACAAGTGGTACTGGATTGTTATTGCTATCCGGCGGGATAGATAGTCCGGTATCTGCATATATGATGGCAAAACGCGGGATGCCAATCACGGCATTGCATTTTCATAGTTATCCATACACAAGCGAAGAGGCAAAGAATAAGGTTATAGAACTTGGTAAAATTGTTAGTGAGTATACTGGTCATTT
>JBJEXU010000044.1:0-3574 GCA_051886095.1 Christensenellales bacterium
ACATTTTTTAATTCTTTATTTTATTTTACATATTGATTTATTATACTTCTTTGATTTCCTATACTATTTGATTCTGCTTTATCTCCATCATCTGATGATAATCTTAAATATGCTGCTACATTCCATTTACTCATACAGCCACCTCCATTTCATTTTCAATTGATTTTAATGCTCTTTCATATTCATCTTGATATTTAAATTTAATTGTTATATTTCCACCCTCGTGAACATATATACAATCTATAAGTTCTTCTATAACTTCTCTTGATAAGGATTTTATCTTTTTATTTCTTCTGAAATGTTCTATCCAATATTCATCTTCTTTTATATCTCTTAAACTTGATTCTATTTTATTCTCATAGACTTTAATTTCATTATTAAGATTTTCAATGCTTTTTTCATAGTCATTTGAATAATTTATAAATTCTTCTTTTGATATTTTTTCTAATTTCCAATCTTCGTAAGCTACTTTTTTTAATCTTTTTATTTTATCAATATCATTATTTAATTTTAATATTTGTTTTTCGTATTCATCTTTATTTGTTGTTTTACTATTTTCTTTTATTTTGTTAATAGTTTTTTCTATATTTAAAACAGACTTTATTTGCATAAGTATAGCTTCAATGACCATCGAATCAAGTTCACTTGTTTTGATTTTATGAGGAGAACATTTACTTGATGTTGTTTTGTAATTTCTACAATAGAAATTAGATGAAGTTCGCCCATCTCTAAAATCTTCCATTTTACACATACTTCTTCCACAATCGGCACATTTTATTTTGTATTTATAAATAGTAAGTTTTTCTGGTCTTTTCTTTTTACTTAATCTTTCTTTTATGGTTTCTTGTATTTTATTAAAATCTTCAACACTAATTATTCCCTCGTGTGTTCCCTCAACAATTACCCATTCACTTTTAGGCTTATAAATCTGTCTATGGTCTTTATAACTAATTGAACCTGTCCTATTCCATACTAAATTACCAATATATATTTCGCTTGTAACCATCTTCCCTATTGTAGAAGTACTCCAATTATATTTTGCTTCAACTTCTTCTGCATTCATACTTAATTTATATTTTTTTCTTCTTTGAACTTCTTTTCTGCATAAAATTCCATTATCATTTAAAAATCTTGCAATTTTTATGTGTCCAAATCCATCTAATGCCATTTTAAATATTTTTCTTACAACCGGTGCTTCTTCTTCATCTATAATTAATTGATGAATATTATCTGGATTCTTTTTATAACCATAAGGGCAAGTACCTCCAACCCATTCTCCATTTAATGATTTAGTCATCAAAACACTTCTAACTTTATTAGAAATATCTCTTGCATACTCATCATTCATTAAATTTTTAAAAGGAACAATAATGTTATTTACAGACTTTGGATCTTTAAAACTATCAATATTATCATTTACTGCTATAAATCTTGTATTATATAAAGGAAATATTTGCTCTATATAATTTCCAACTTCAATATAGTTTCTACCAAATCTTGATAAATCTTTTACTATTATTGTATTTATATCTCCATTTACAAGAGCATTAAACATTCTTTTAAAGTCTGGTCTATTAAATGTTGTTCCTGAATACCCATCATCTTGATAGTAATCTATTATTTCTATATTTTCTTCTTTCTTTAAAAAGTATTCTATAATTTCTTTTTGGTTAGTTATACTGTCTGATTCTGCATTATCTCCATCATCTGATGATAACCTACAATATATACCTACTTTCCAAATATTTCTTTCTTCTTTATTAACTTTTTTTCTACGAGGCATTATTCAACACCTCCATCACTATATTTTTCTCTCATCCAAGCAAAATCTAGCATAACTTTAGCATTAAATAATTTTTCATCAGATATTGGATTAGTAACACATATTACTATTAGTTTTTTTTCAGTTATATACTTAATCATTTTATTGTAAAAATAAACTGGTTGTCTTGTTAGTCTATCAAAATTAGTAACTACAATCACATTTATTTTTCCATCTCTTACATCTTTAAGTAATCTTTTATATGCAGACCTATTTTCAGTTGTTCCAGGTTTTCCATTATCTTTATATATTTTCACAACTTCCGGATAACCTCTGTATCTACAATATGATAAATTCGAGTTCTCCTGTCTTTTGATTTCTTCATCATCTTTTTGTGCAGTTCTCAAATACACACCAATTTTAAAATCTTTTATTTCCATAAAAAAATCTCTCCTTTCAAATTACGATTAAATTTTATAAAGAAGAGAATTAAATTACGATTGTGCGATTTTTTCATTCGCACATTTGACTTACTTATAAATATTTTTTACAACATTTGTTAAACATTCTTCTGCTCTTTTTTCTGTATTAGAAAACTCAATTTTGATTTTTTTACCATTACACTTAAACATATAAGGATTAGATGACGATTTAATAAAATCAATGATTTTTTCATTACTATTTGTCTTTTTACTAAAATTTATCTTTGATATTTCTTCCAAATCATCTAATTCAACATCATCAAATGATAAATCGTATTTTTCTTTTAATTTTTGTTTCATATCATTAACATTCATCTATTTTTCCCTCCATCTCTTTTTTCTAATTTTTAATTTATATTCATCTTTACTATTAAAAACAAAATAATCACATCCAAGTAAGACATTATCAACTATGTCTTCCGCATCTTCCTTGCTTTCTGCTCTAACTTGAACTTCTTGTTTATAATTCTTCGATATAATAGTCACGATATAATCTTTTCTTCGTTTCATCATTTCCTCCTATTCCTAAACTTTTTAAATAAGAAATAATATCTATATCTTCCATTTCAATTAACTTGTTATTAATATCAGTAATAATTGTTTGAGTTAATTTTCCTTTATAGGCAATTAATCTACTTTTATCAATCGTTCTTAATTGCTCTAATAAAATTAAAGAATCATATTTTAAATAAGATGTTTTCCTTACTAATATATGTGTTGGCAAATATCTTTTTTTTAAAATTTTAGTAAATGGTGCTATTAGAATTGTAGGACTATATTTATTGTTTAAATCATTAGAAAGAATTACCACAGGTCTTCTTCCATTTTGCTCACTCCCAGTAGTAGGATCTAAATCAGCAATAAATACGCTTCCTCTTACAATTTTATTTTCGTCCATCATCTAATTTTGCCGTGCATATAATATGTGGTGGTAATTCAAATAAGTTTTTTAATGTTCTATCTTGTTTTAATATATCAGTCCAAACCTTAACTACATCTGCTCTTGCTTTTTCTGCACTTGTCCCGGAATGCAACATTGTAGTTTCATATTTTATTTTTATAGTTATTTTATAATTTTTTCTTTTCATAAATTTCCTCCTTAAATATGTAGAAAGCCAAAGTAAAAAATACTTTGGCTTTTATATCTTTTTTAATTTTCTTCTTTTTTTATTTTGAACTGACTTTTTTCTCAATACCCTCAGTCTAGGATTTCATCAGACTATTGATTTGCTAAATCAATATCACAGGAATTCCACCTCCCCGAGGTTCTCTCCGGGCTGCACCCATTGCGTGATTCTGTGGCTATGCAGGAGTATCTTTAATACTATTA
>JBJEXU010000045.1:0-3572 GCA_051886095.1 Christensenellales bacterium
CCTCTGTTCCACCACAAGTAAAGAAAACTTCTTTACTTTTAGCACCAATACATTTTGCAACAATATCTCTTGCGTTATCCACCCCGGCTACAGCATTTCTGCCAAATGAATGTAAACTACTACTATTGCCATAAATTTCAGTAAAATATGGCATCATTTCGTTTAAAACTTCTCCATTAAGTACAGTAGTTGCAGCATTATCTAAATAAACTTTCTTCATATATTTCCCCAATTTTATAATTATTCACATATTATTCTAAATCAAAAAATGCCTTATGTCAATACTCATTTATTTAATTTAAATTAAACATAACACTTAAAAATATAAAAATCCCTCAATAATATTTAATGTTTAATTAGTTTTACAAAAAAAATGAAATAATTTAAAAATTATTTCACCTTATATTTAATTTAGTTTATCAAGAATTTCAAGTAGTTTATTTTCGCTAACAAGACCTACAGAAGTCTCCATCTCTTTGCCACCCTTAAAAAATTTAAGAGTAGGAACGGACATTATTCTAAATTTTCTAATCAATTCTTCATTTTCGTCAATGTCTACTTTAGCAAGTTTGATATTTTTATCACTAGCAACTTTCTCAACTATTGGAGCAAGCATTTTACAAGGCATACACCAAGTTCCATAGAAATCAACTATCACTATATCTTCGCATTTTTCAACTTCTTGTTCCCAGTTATTTTTATTAATACTAACTTCCATATTTTACTCCTTAATTAATTCATCAATTACATAAGCCGACATAGCACAACCACACATAGCAGGAAAATAAGATATGCTACCAATAGTATCCCCATTAGGTGTGGCAATATTCTCTGCAAAAATAACTTTATGATTAGTTATACCTTTTTCTCGTAATTTTTTTCTTAATATTTTAGCAAGCCCATCATTATAAGTATCATAAATATCCACAACTTTAATGCTAGGCATTCCCACTCTATTTCCTGCTCCCATAGCACTAATTATAGGAATATTATGTTTTTTTGCATATTCAATTAGCGCTAATTTGCTAGTAACCATATCTATACAATCAAGTATATAATCGTACTTTTCAAGTTCAAATTCTTCAATACTATCTTTTAATAATTTTTTGTTATAAGCGATAATATTACAATCGGGGTTGATATCCACAATTCTTTCTTTCATTACTTCAACTTTTAATCTACCGATTGTACTATTTAGAGCAATTATTTGTCTATTTTTGTTGCTAATATCTACTACATCAAAGTCAACAATTGTAATATTTCCAACACCCGCTCTAACTAACATTTCAGTAGCATAACCACCGACACCGCCTACGCCAAACACAATTACTTTAGAGTTTTTTAATTTATTAAGTTTATCTCCAAGCAAAATTTCCGTTCTTCTAAACATACTTGTGCAAATACTCCGCTACATCATTAGACCAAACTTTAATCTGTTCACCAGTTGACATATTTTTAATGCTAATTTTATTTTCATTAATCTCATCATCACCAATTACAAGAACAAATTTGGCTTTAATCTTATCTGCATACTTAAATTGAGCCTTAAGACTTCTATCCATTAGATTACTTTCAACACTAAAGCCTTTTCTTCTTAGAGAACTAACAAATTTAATAATATAATTCTCGTTATCGGTGTTACTAGCAACATAAACATCTAAATTTTCATTGTTTCCAATCTCAATACCTTTATTCTCAAGATATAAAAGTAATCTTTCAATACCTATTCCAAAACCAATAACTGGTGTTGATTTACCACCAAGTTCAGCAACCAAATTATCATATCTTCCACCACCACCTAAGGCATTCTGACCAAGAGTTATATCTTCATCAACAAACTCAAAAACTAAGTCGGTATAATAATCAAGTCCTCTAACCAGTTTTGAGTTATGAACATATTTAATTCCAAGTGAATTAAACATTTTCTTAATATCGTCAAATTTAGTCTTACACTTTTCACATAAACAATCACTCATTTTAGGTGCTTCTTCTAATATTTTTTTACATACTGGACTTTTGCAATCAAGCATTCTAAGTGGATTAGATTTAAATCTATTGTGACAATCATCACACATTTCAGGTAGATGTGGTTCTACATAATTTTTAATTATTTCTTTATATTTAGCCTTACAACTATCGCAACCAAGGAAGTTAATATTAATAGTAGGATTAATACCAAAAGCCTTGTAGAAATCATAAGCAATTAATATTGCTTCTATATCACTTGCAAGAGAGTTAGCACCAAAAAGTTCAACACCAAATTGGTGATGTTCTCTAAGTCTACCCGCCTGTGGTTTCTCATATCTATAACAAGGTGTTAAGTAATATAATTTAACAGGTAATATTTCATTGCCTAACCCATTCTCAATATATGACCTAACAACTCCCGCTGTTCCTTCTGGCTTAAGTGTAATACTTCTATTGCCTTTATCAAGGAAAGTATACATTTCTTTATTTACAATGTCACTACTATTACCATCAGACCTAACAAATAAATCAGTACTTTCAAATACCGGTGTAGAAATTTCTTTTAAATTATATTTTCTAGCAATTTCCTTAATAACTTGCCATACTTTATGCCATTTGTAACTATCTTTAGGCAACATATCTTTAGTGCCTTTCTGTATATTAATCATAATTTCTCCTTATATTCTTGTATAAATCTACTTGGTTTTTCTATAGATAAGATGCTTAATTTATGTAAAGGTCTAGTAGATGCAATATAAAGCAAATTTTTATCTAAAGATGTTTTATAAATCTCATCATTATCAATAATAATTACTCCGTCAAATTCAAGACCTTTGCTATTAAAAGCAGAAATTATACAAGTTCTATTATCATATCCATCAATATTATCATCTATTAAACTAATATCGCTATTTTTAGAACTTATTTTATTAAATAATTCTTTTGCTTGCTCATTTGTTTTAGTTATTATACCTATAGAATTATAGCCAATTTCCTTATATTTTTCAATCAAATTAATTAATGTTTCCATATAGTTAGCATAGGTAGCATTAATAAAATCAACTTTTTCTCCGTGTCTAGAGACTACTGTAGCATTCTTATTTCCACCTATGAAATTAAAGAAATTAGCAATTTCAATGGTTGAACGATATGATTTATTTAAATTAACAACCTCACTTTCACCCGCTAAAATTTTGTTAATATCCATTAGATTATTCTTAGCAGAATTAGAATCTAGAGTTTGATTATAATCACCAAGAATTGTCTTAGGACAATCAAACATCTGGTTAAGCAAATATATTTGAAGTGGGCTATAATCTTGCATCTCATCAATAACTAAATGTTTAATATTCTCATATTTATTTACACCATAAATGAATGTTTTAAAAAATAGAATACCATAAGCATCTTCGTTCTTGACTTTATCTCCAACAAGTTCCAATTTTAAGCCTTTAGAATTTAGGAAATTCATATAAGCTTTAACGCAGTTTTTATCCGAAATTGAGGCATATAATCTCTTAAAAATAAGTTCTTTTAACTTAATAACAACTTCAGGTTTTTTATACTTATAAAAATATATATCAAATATATTATCGGTTATCCAC
>JBJEXU010000046.1:0-3554 GCA_051886095.1 Christensenellales bacterium
ACTCTGCGTTTGAAAGGCTCTGTAACAGGACTTAAGCCTTGGTCATATAAAAATTTGTTCCAGAACCTAGCATAAAGCAAGTGTCTAGTAGTATGTTCATTTCCGCCATTGTATAAGTCAACAGGCAACCAAGCCTCAAGTGCCTCTTTGCTTGCAAATTCTTCAGTATTATGTGGGTCACAATAACGCATAAAGTACCAACTAGAACCAGCCCAACCAGGCATAGTATCGGTTTCCCTCTTGGCAGGTGCGTGACATTTAGGACAAGTTGTATTTACCCATTCATCAATTAGAGATAAAGGACTTTCGCCGTCTTTGGTTGGCTCATAACTTTCCACTTTAGGTAGGTGAACGGGCAAATCATTATCATTTACAGGTACCCAGCCACAATGCTCACAATAAACCATTGGAATAGGCTCTCCCCAATAACGCTGTCTAGAGAAAATCCAATCACGCATTTTAAAATTAAGTTTTTTCTCAGCAACTCCCATTTTAACAAGTTTATCAGTAATTGCCACTTTAGCATCTTCAACGGTCATTCCGCTAAACTCGCCACTATTAATAAGTTTAGCACCTTTACCAAGATAGTCTTGTTTTTCAAGTGCCTGCTTAGATACATCACCTTCGATTACTTGAATTTTATTAATTCCATATTTGTCTGCAAATTCATAATCTCTCTGGTCGTGAGTAGGAACTGCCATTACTGCTCCCGTTCCATAACTAGCAATAACGAAATCTCCAATATAAACTGGTACAATATTTCCATTGATAGGATTAATAGCATTAATTCCTTTTAAAATACAGCCCGTTTTGTCTTTGTTTAGTTCACTTCTATCAAATTCAGATTTCTTAGCCGTGGCTTTCCTATATGCATCAACTTCTTCCCAGTTTTCAATTCTTGGTTTTAACTCATCAACTAGTTTACTTTCAGGTGCAACTACCATAAAAGTTATTCCATAAATTGTTTCAATACAAGTGGTGAATATGCTTAGAGTTCCGCCTCCAATTATATCAAATTTAACTTGAACACCTTCACTTTTGCCTATCCAATTTAATTGACTAGTTTTAATATGCTCCATAAAGTCTGTGTCTTTCAAGTCGTCAGCAAGTCTCTCTCCATATTCGGTCATTTTTAACACCCATTGAGCCTTGGCTTTTTGAGTTGTTTCCGAGTGGCATTGACAACAAGTTCCGTCCTCAACTTCTTCGTTAGCAAGAACTCCACAATTAGGACAATAATTAACAGTCATTTCTCTTTTTTCAGCAAGTCCAGCCTTAAAAAATTGTATAAATTGCCATTGTGTCCACTTATAATAGTCGGGGTCACAAGTATTAATTGTCCTTGACCAATCAATGCTCATTCCGATAGAACGAACTTGCTGTTGGAAAGTTTTAATATTTCTTTCCACAATTTCTTGTGGGGCTTTATGTTCTCTTATTGCAGTTCTTTCTGCTTCCAACCCATAAGCATCGGTGCCAAATGGAAACATTACATTATATCCCTCAAGCCTTTTCTTCCTAGCATAAGCATCTATTGCTGTATAACTTCTGCAATGTCCTACGTGAAGACCCTTTCCACTCGGATAAGGAAATTCAATTAAAATATATTTGTTTTGTTTACCATTGGCTTTATTAGGCACTTCAAATCTTTTTTCTTCTTCCCATACTTTTTGCCATTTTTTTTCTATTGCTTCATAATCCATATTACTTAATATCCTTAAATAAAATAATTTATTTTTTACACAAAAACAATATTTATTGCTAATCGTTTTAAAACAACAAAACAAGCAACTTACTTATTTTTAGTTCTAAATTATGTTAATAGCATATCAAATTATTTAATTTTTTGCAATCTATTAGTTATTAATTAGAGTAAAATATATAGTTTAATTATTTGTTTGAAATACAATTTTTTGTTACAATAATTACTGAAAGAAATTGATGGAAGGGAAAACATTTTAGTTTATGAAAAAACCATTTAAATTAGTATTTGCTTTATGTTTGGGTTTTCTTGCTTTATTGGTAGTTTTTAGATTTACAAATCAAGAAGTTGTAAGTGCCGAGACTGTAGAATATATGGTTACTTTCAATTATAATAAAGATAGAGTGCTTTCATATATCTTAGACGAAACGGGCAATATTGCTAAAAGTTTAGAGAATTACACCACTTCTGTTTCAAGCGGTGGTTATGCAGTGGAGACCAAAACTCCTAATAGTGTTATTAATCAATACTATTCTTATACTTGGACTGTTGACGGTGTAGATGTAAACTTAAATAATTATGTTATTACTAAAAATACAGAATTTTTGGCAAAATGGACGCCTAAAGAATACAAAGTATACTTTAATTATAGTGGAGTGGAGAGTGAAATAACTAATCTTGTTAGTCAAGTTAGATTTACTGTAGAAAGCCCAAGAATAGTTTTGTATACACCTAATAGACCAAACTATGCTTTCAAAGGTTGGTACGATAATCCTAATGATGAGGGCTCTATCCAGTATTTATATATTACACCTAAATCTGTAGGAGATAAGGTGCTTTATGCTAAATTTTCTCCTATAGAATATTATATAGAATACAATACAGAAGCAACTCATAATAACCCAAGGGGATATAATGTAGAAGATTTGGATTTTGACCTGCAAGAACCTACTTTATATGGACATATTTTTAAGGGTTGGTATTTAGATAAAGAATGTACTTTACCAGTTACTAAAATTGATTGTAGTGAGGGCGGAAATATTGAACTTTACCCTAAGTGGGACTTAGAGACCTATAAAGTTACATATATTCTTCCTAATGGACTAACAAAAGTAATGGAAACAGAATATGGTTCTACCGCAGATTTACCAAAATTAGAAAAAAGTATTTTTGAAATAGTCATAACAAGTACTAGTAGGAATAATATAACCGAAGATACCACAATAGAAATTAAATTAGTTAATATTTGGTATGTATATTTAATAGCAATAGTGTTGGTTGTTGGTACAATAACAATTATTGTTGTGGTGAAAAAAAGAAGAGAAAAAACACATAATAACTTAAGAAACGTTTATCAATCAAACACAAGTAAAAGAAGGAAATATTAATGTCTGAGACTGCAAACTTAGCCCCTGAAGAAGTGGGTATTAAAAAAAAATATGGCAAGCACAATAAATTAAGAACCATACTTATTACATTAATTATTGCACTTGTGGTTTTTGGCGCCATTTATACAATGTCAAGACTATTGATGATTTACAAAGTTACTTATGTAACTTACGGTGGACTAGTTTATGGAGAAGAGATTGAAGATGCCGAATATAAGTATTTAGCGAAAACTATTGAGCCAGTGGGTCTTAAGAAAGAAGGCTATTATATAGAAGGCTATTATCTTAATTCTAATATGACTAGTAGGTATGAATTTGGCACTGAAATTAAAAACAATATTAAATTATATGTAAATTGGCAACCTGGCTATGCCGTTCAACTTAACCTTGCTGATGGCGAAGAGGAGTGGTCAAATATAACTCTTGAGTATTTAAAGACTTACTATGAGCAATATGTTGAACCT
>JBJEXU010000047.1:0-3543 GCA_051886095.1 Christensenellales bacterium
CATAGGATAAACATTATTGCCTAAATACTTACTATTGCCATTTTGCATTGCAAAGTTAAATAATTCAGAAAAATGTGGTACATAATGCGATACATTTGCAATAGCAACTTTTAATTCAAAACTACCATCAGGATTTTTCTTTGCCCATACTGCATCATCATAATCACCCGCATTATCTGGGTCAATAGTAACGAACTTTATATTTCTTAAATCAACAAAATTTTCAGCATCTTTAGGCCTTACATAAGTGGGAATTTTAGCAACTTCTGCTTTGACATCATAAGGAACTTCAACTATTAAATTATAGTTCTCTGCAATAGCCCTACCTTCTGGTATTGGGTCACCACCCTTGCCAATTACTTTAACTATTCTACCAAAAGTATCGTTAGGATTTTTAGTAGGCACATTTTCAAAAATACATATTTCTCTAGATTTTGCTAATTTTTCGGCTAATGCATCTTGAATAATGTCAAATTCTTGACCTTTCTTAGACTTAAATACATATTTATCCCCAGTTTTTACTACAAAACCTGATAACTTCAATCTACCATTAAGTGTAACCATTACCTAACCCCTTATCCACAACTTTTTTATTATATATATTTTATCATAATAATGAATAAATTTCAATAGAGTTAGCATATTAAATTAATTCATTTATCTAAATATAATTACAAATTTAAATATTAGATAATTTAAGTCTGAATAAAGCCGATAATTATGGTTTTGCATAGTATAAAAAATTCTCTTAAATATAATTTAAGAGAATTAATATGTTATTTTAAGGCTTTATAATTATATAGATTATTCAGCAGTTTCAGAGGTTACTTCTACATAAACTATAACAGAACTAAGACATTGATTTTCAGGCACAAAGAGATAATACCAGTTGATCGAATCTGTTTCAACTTTTGCACCATTACTATATTCTGTTTCCCCACAGAAAAGTTTCCATACTCCTAAATCATTTGAAGTAGTAGGTATTGCGTTATCTGGTAGATAATATTCTGTACCAGTTTCTCCCGTTCGACCTTCTAAAGTGATTGAATTAGTAGCTTTATTTCCATTTTCACTTGTTGTAAAAGGTATTTCTTCTTTTAATAAATTTATCTCTTCTTCACTTAAATCCCCTTGTGTAAATGAAATGGTAATATCTAAATAAAATGCCTCAAAATTATCGTCTCCTGGTGCTGTGATTGTAATAGTGATAAAAGCTCCGATATCACCTATACTAATAAGTGTTAAAGTATTAGAAAGTCCCTTAGAATTAACATCAAGATATGCATCCATATTCTCAATATTTCCGATTGTCCAAGTAAATGGAGTTTCGTTTTCAATTCTATAAGTCAAATAATCTGAGACATCTTCTAACAATTCAATTTGTACCTCATTAACTCCTGCTACATAATTAATATCATTAGACGAAGGAACTTCACCATTATATGTAATTTTAGAATAAATTTGAGAGCCTACAGCCATTTTATCAATCGACCAATCAAAAGATATCACACCTTCTTTTATAGTTCCCTCTTGATAACCCGCTGAATATTCATTCCAAACATAATTTACTTTATCTATAAGTTCAAACTTTGCAGTATATAAACCAGCATTTGTTTGAGTTATACCAGTTGCAGAAGTTGTTATATTATTATATCCAACGCTTAATAAACTATTTTCTGCAAACCATTCGTCAGAAGTACCTGCAAAATAAATTGGTTGACCATTATATGTATAATCTTTTGCAATGTAGTCTAAACCAACTTTGCCTTGTTCTAAATTTAATTTTATAGAATACTCATTTAATCCAGCAACATTATAACAAGATAAATAATAATCACCATCTAGAACAAACTTTGCAGTAAACTCTTTACCATTATCTGAACAGTCTACTCTTTCATTTGGATTTAAAAATTCAAAATGTCCAAAAGTCCAAATCGCAGTTTCCATTCCCAAAAGAGATATTGTAGCATTTTCATAATCTATTAAACTCTCTAACTCACCTAATGTCAATGCTTTGGTAAGTGTAGTTCCGTCAGGATTAAATGTATTTAATTTATAATTATCATTTATTCCAAATGTATAATTTACAAAAGGATTAAGTTCTGCTACTTGTTCATCAGTTAGTTTAAAATCGCCTTTCTCAACAGTTATCTTACTAATAGGTTCAGAATAACAAGCATTGTAATTTCCTCTTGAATAAACATAAGCAAATAAATAATAATCATTTGGATGCAAACGACTAGTATAAATAAAATTGTTATCTCCATAAAAGTCAAGCCATAATTCATTATGCTCTTCAAGATACGCTTGCTTATCATCAAAATTAGTTAGTGAAGAATACTCAGTCTTTTGTTCTTCTGTTAATGCATAAACATAATCAAATTCATTAGAGTTAAGTTTATTGGAATTATTATCAGTTATAACTATTTTATAATTTTCATCATCAGAATTATATTTATAAGACGAAGTAGACTGACTATTAGCCACATCGTAGAAACCTATGCTGTAAGACAAACTAGAGTCGATACTTTCAATTGATATATAAATATATGCACATTTATCTTTATAATTATAGGTAATAATATAAAAGCCAACATCTAGAACAGTACTTGAATTAATGGTTGTTCTGTTCTCATCTTTGTAAGTATAAGAAAGTGTAATACCATCAGTAATCTGTTCAGAGTTTCCATTTGAATAAACTAAGTTAAATGTCAGATTATCAAAAACATCTAAACTGTCTCCATAGTTATATGTATATTCTAAAATATTCCCAGAATTAGTACCATCAGATAATTCAAGTTCAAATTTATCATCTTTACAAGCAGAAAGAAATAACACACAAGGTAAAAAACATATTGCAAAAATAAAAGTCAATAATTTTTTTCTCATATTTTCCTCCCCTAATAAATAGTTAAACAATTTCAAATTTTAACCATCTTTAAATTTATTTTAACACATTAAAATAAAAATAACAATTAAATTAAAAATAATGCAAATATTGAAAAATAAAAAATATATTTAAATATAAAATATTAAGTCATCTTGTATTCAAATATTGAAGAAATATTTCCATTGACCTATTATTTAAATGTAAATTAAACATAGATTTTAAATATATCTAGCGAAATAAGAAAAACTAAATAAAATATTATAAAATACTTGCATTTAATCATCAAATAAGTTATAATAACATTGTTTTTCATAGTATTTGGCTAATTTACTTAAGAACAACATATGGAAAGTTAGTTATAATTAAAATTAACGGATAGTTGACTAGAAAAACTAAATATTATATGGAGAGTTGGCTGAGCGGAGGTAATGTATTGCATACATTAGCCAATGACGGACTTTCTTGACGGGCTTTGGAGGTAATATCCAGCGGATATTAGCCAATGAAAAACTATCTTGACGGGCTACGGACGAAACTTACTTTCGACCGCTCGTTACAAAACTGAATACTATGTGGAGAGTTGGCTGAGCGGAGGTAATGTATGGCATACATTAGCCAATGACGGACTTTCTTGACGGGCTACGGACGAAACT
>JBJEXU010000048.1:0-3542 GCA_051886095.1 Christensenellales bacterium
TAACAAGTTCTTCAGACTGTTGTTCGTTGCCAACCATTGAATTTACTTCTGTTTCAATATCTACTTTCATAATATGTAGACTTGGTGCACTTGCTCTAAGTTTAACTCCAAATTTTCCGCCAGATTTATACATTTTAGGTTCTTCAAGAGTTAAATCATCAAGTGATGGATGAACGACACCATAGCCTGTTGCTTCAACATCTGCAATAGCATCTTTTAACTTATCATATTGTGTTTTAGCAATAGACATTTGTTTAATATAAGAAATTAAATGATATTCATTTTTGATTTCACAATTACATTGTTCTGATAAAACCTTGTAATAAAGGTCATTCTTAGGAGAAACTACTAATGTCACTTTACCTTGACCCAAATCAATATTTTTATCTACGAACTTTTCAAATTCATCGTCTAAACCCAATAATTCAATTTTATCAGGTAAATCATCTACTTTTTCAATAGCACCAATTATACCTTTTACTGCCTCTACTAATCTTTTTATTATCTCGCTTGTGTAATCCAAAATTTGCATCCATTGTGGAAGTTTTATACCAATCTTAGTAATTGGAAATTCTTTTAATACTCCTTCAAAAACATCACCAATATCCGATTCGGTAATTGCGTCAACATTTAATGGCATTACTTTAGCGGAATATTTACTACTTAATGATTTAGCAAGATTTTGAGTTTCTGGATTATTTGGGTGCGTTGTATTAAGAACTATCACGAAAGGCTTATTACTTTTTCTCAATTCACCAACAACTCTTTCTTCAGCATTAACATAGTTATCTCTTGCTAGTTCTGATATACTTCCGTCTGTTGTTACAACTACTGCTACCGTTGAATGGTCGGTAATTACCTTGCGTGTACCTATTTCTGCCGCTTTCTCAAAAGGCATTTCTTCATCACTCCAAGGTGTTGTTACCATTCTAGGTTTACCATCTTCATAATGTCCCATTGCGCCAGTTACCAAATACCCTACACAATCTACTAGTCTTACATTAAAGTTTATGTTACCTTCAAGTTGAACTTTTACGGCCTCGTTTGGTATAAATTTAGGCTGGGTCGTCATTATTAGTTTACCATCACCACTTTGTGGCATTTCGTCTTTAGTGCGTTCTTTATCATAGCCCTCTGCAATATTAGGAAGAACTAATTTTTCCATTACTTTAGTAATAAATGTTGATTTACCAGTTCTTACTGGTCCAACAACTCCAACATAGATATCGCCTCCTGTTCTCTCAGCAATATCCTTATATATATTATAGTTACTCATAATATCCTCCGAATTTAAAAACGAAAAATCTTTAGATTTGATTTAACGAGTTTAAAAATTATATGCAACATATAACATTACTTATTCTAGAAATAAAAAAATCTTTGAAAAAATTTCCAAAGATTATTTTATATTATTCGTTTTTATTGTCTTTATTATTTAATTGAGATTGAACATTATTATTAGGAGAATTTTGTTCATTGCCTTTAGTATTTAAATTTTTGTCTATTTCATTATTAGCATTTTTCTCCGAAATTTTCTCTATCTTTTTATTCACTTTATTATGTTTTTTGATAATCTTTCTTTCATATTTTTGTCTAATATTTTCTGTTTTTTGCTCACTTTTTTCAACTTTTCTCTCTTGCTTATTCTTAATTTTCTCTATATCTTTTCTTAAGCCTTCTTGAATATCTGCTACATTTTCCTTATTTTCAATAAGTCTAACTAAGTTTTGTCTATGTGCCCAAATATCTAGCGCTATCATAACTAGCATTAAGACAATTAAAACCCAATTCCCCTCACAATAAGGTTTAAACAACTGGATAATAGCATTAATGGTTATAAATAATAGACTAACAACTGAAGATATTTTAATAAAATAAAGAGTTACAAATAATATTGCAAATAATATAAGAGAAGTAATTGGGTCAGCGACCATAAAAACGCCTAATGTTGTAGCAATACCCTTACCACCTTTAAACTTATAATAAACAGGGAAAATATGTCCAACAACTGCACAAAGTCCAAATAAATAAAGAGCAGTATAAGATAAATTATAATCAATCTGCCTGAAATATAGTAAACCAAATAAAGCAGGCAAAACACCTTTAAGAGCATCACAAATTAGAGTAAAAATACCCATAAAAAAGCCGTGAGTTCTAAGCATATTCATTGTCCCAGGGTTGCCACTACCCTGAGTTTTTATATCTCCACCTTTCTCTTTCTTAGTAATTAATCTTGCAATGCTTACGCCACCAAGAAGATAACTAAATATTGAACCTAAAATAAGTATGAAAATATCTAAAAGTTCCATAATTTACTCCTTATCTGATTTACTTTTTAAAATAATTTTAATTGGAGTACCCGAAAAATCTACAGCATTTCTAATACTATTTTCTAGATATCTTAAGTATGAGAAATGCATCAATTCTTTATCATTTACAAAAACAACAAAGGTCGGAGGTGCTACACTTGCTTGTGTCATATAATATATTTTACACCTTTTACCATTCTTAATAGGAGGTTCATTAACACTAACTGCATTAGAAAGTATTTCATTAAGCATACTAGTTGATATTCTATAGTTAGTTCGATTATAGACCTCTTCAATAGTTTCCATAATTTTATTTAGTCTTTGTCCCGTAAGTGCTGAAGTATATAGAGGAATGAAATAACTCATAAATTTCAAGTCTTCGCTTAATTTCTCATTAAATTTATTCATTGAATAACTATCTTTTTCAATTAAGTCCCATTTATTCATAACAACAATGCTTGGTTTACCCTCTTCGTGAATAAATCCAGCAATTCTCACATCTTGTTCAGATAGCCCCTCACTCGCATCAACAACAAGCATAACAACATCGGCTCTACGAATAGCATCAAATGCTCTAAGAACACTATATAGTTCTACACTTTCACTCGGAACCGACCTTTTTCTTCTAATTCCCGCAGTATCAATAAGAGTATAATCTCTTCCATTATATTTAAATGGTGTATCAATAGCATCTCTAGTAGTACCAGCAAGATTACTAACCATTACACGATTTTCACCTAATAATTTATTAATTATGGAACTTTTTCCAGCGTTAGGCTTACCAACTACGGCAACTTTAATCCTTTTAGCATCTTCCTCTGGCGATATTTTTTCTTTAAAATTCTTAACACATTCGTCAAGAATCTCACCAAGTCCTTTGTTGTTTTCTGCACTACAAACGAAAGGCTCGCCAAGACCTAGAGAGTAAAATTCATAAGACTTTTCGACTTCATTATTATCAAGTTTATTAACAACCAACACAATAGGTACATTATATTTTCTTAAGAAATTTGCCACATCATAATCAGCAGAAACAAGACCCTCTTTGCCATCTACCATAAAAATAACAACGTCGGCAAGTTCTACAGCAATTTCTGCTTGTCTTGTGATGTTATTCTGGAAATCATCTTTGTTTTTTACATCTAAACCGCCCGTATCTACAATAGAAAAAGCATAGCCACACCATTCGGCATCACCATAAATTCTATCTCGAGTAACACCTGGCATATCTTT
>JBJEXU010000049.1:0-3531 GCA_051886095.1 Christensenellales bacterium
AGGGTTTTACCCTTAAAATGAAAAGCCACGGGTTTTACCCGTGGATTTTTACTAAATTTAATTACCATATTGTTTAATAAAGTTCTGAAGTGCTTTTAAATTTCTTTCGCATTCAATCTCGGTTGGAAATTCAAGTGTATATCTTAGAACATTCTCAGTACCAGAAAATCTAAGCAATGCCCAACTACCATCTTCAAATACAAATTTAGTACCATCGTTAGTAGTTTTGCTAACTGGTTTATATGAGAAATTAGGAACTTTCTTCATTAATGCTTTTTGTAATTTTTTCTTATTTCTAACTGTTACAGAGTCATTTATGTATGTTGAAATATAACCGCAACTATCTTTTACTTCTTTAGCGATTTCGCTAAGAGGTTTCTTAATATTAACCATTGCGTCTAGAATTAATGCAATCGAGAAGAAGCAATCCTTGCTAGGTATATAATTTCTCATAGTCATTCCGCCAGTGCTTTCTCCACCAAGGAGTGCATCAACCTCTTTCATTTTGGCTGAAACATATTTGAATCCAGTAGGGACTTCATAGCATTTATATCCTAAACTCTCTGCAAGTTTATCTAGTAAAATGCTACCTGCACGATTTTTGACAAGGTCGCCTTTAAGTCCTCTATATTTAACTAAATAATAATAAACTATTGCGATTAGAATATTATTATCATAATAGACACCATTCTCATCAACAACACCAAGTCTATCGCCATCTCCATCTACTGCAACACCAATATGATATTTGCCTTTAACAACCTCTCTTTTGAACTTTTCCAAGAAAGGCTCTTCTGGAGCAGGGAGTTTATGTTCAAAGTAAGGGTCTACACTATCATTTACTACCATAAATTTATTAATCTTAAATGTTTTTGCAAAAACTGGTGCATATTCGGCAGTAACTCCGTGCATTGCATAAAATATAACTTTTAGTTTGTTATTTTTGATTTCTTTTGAAACAAATTTGCTAAGATGTTTGAAATATTCTTTAGTATTATCGTAGTCAAGTACAAGTCCTGCTTTTCTAGCATCAATTATATCCATTGTTTTTATTCTTAAATTAGAATTGGCTATTTTCTCAATTTGTGATGTAAGTTCTACACTAGAATCTGCTCCACCTTTTACGGTTATTTTTATACCATTATATTCATAAGGATTATGGCTAGCAGTAACAATAAAACCATAATCAAGATTTTCACTCTTTACAGCATACATTACTGTAGGTGAAGGTACGCAATTGTTATAAAGTTTAACAGTAATTTTATTTCCTGCTAATACTTCAGAAATCCAGATGGCAACTTTGTCAGACATAAATCTTCTATCATATCCAACTACAACTGGCTGAGTGGATTTTTGTTGTTTTATGATTTTAGATAATGCTTGGGTGATTTTCTGGATATTCTCTTTATTAAAATCTTCAGCAATTATTGCTCTAAAACCACTTGTTCCGAATTTTATCATAATTAATCTCCATAAATATTGATAACTATTATATTTGCAACATTAGTGTAATATATCCTCATAAAAAAATCAAATTCTTTGACAATATTCATATAAAAAAATTAAAATTTAGCCTGTCGATAAACGGCATAATCGTAAAAGGCTGATTATTGGTTTGCACTCTAACAGTAATATTAATTAATTGTGAGATTTATTAACATTAAATTGCTTGTTTTAGAATTAAATATTTAGTACAATATTTTAAATTTAAAATTATTTAGAGGAAATTATGTTAAAAATAAAATCTTTATATGTTTCTTTCACTAAAGAGTATTATACGCTTAATGATATATCTTTAGAATTATCAAATGGTGAAAGATTAACAATTATAGGTAGTAAAGAAAGTGGTAGAACGGCTTTCTTAAGAACTCTTGTTGGTCTTGAGCCTATGGCGAAGGGAGAGATTTTTTATAATAATATACCTTTAAATAAAGTAGACTTTGAAAATGATATTTCACTAGGATATATACCCACAATTCCTGCATTTATTGAAGGAAAAACTGTTAAAGACAATATTGAATATGTTGTAAAACTTAGAACTAAGGATAAATCTTTAATTTCTGTAAAAACGCAGAATGCTTTATTAGAATATGGACTTGATTTTATTAAGAATAAAAAAGTTAAGGAATTGAGTTATTTTGATAGAATTAAACTGTCTATTGCAAGATTATCAACTAGGAACATTGATTTGTTTTTAATAGATGATATCTTTACAAAACTATCTAGTATGGAAAAAGATAAAGCAATAAAAATGATTAAAACTCTTATTAAATCCCAGTCTGCAGGTGCTATAATTATGACCGATAGTGAGGAGGTCGCTAAGAGTTTTGGATATAATAAAAAATATTTAATATATGGAAATCTTAACGACCAATTAGATACTGAAAGTAAATAAAGCAAGTAATGATAGCATTATATTTCTATTACAAAAATACATACTTAAATAGTATGTATTTTTTAGTTTATGCGTCTTAAGGAACTAATATTTACTTTGTTAGTATCTGGAAATGAACTTGTGTTATCTAGTTCTTGAGATTTAATATTGTTATTTGGTAGTAGGTTGAATAAAGTCTGTAGTTCTTTGTTATCTTTGAATAAAATTTTAGATAAAATTTTGAAAATATCTTGAGGTTCTTTTTTGCCAGACAACAGTTGAAGCAATGGCAATAGTTCTAATAAATTTAAATTATTATCTGAATTTTGCTGATTATCATTATTTGATTGCTCTTTGTATGAAAATCTATTTTCTGATTCTTTGCGTAAACATTCTTGACCAGCCTTAGTATAGCGAATGGGGAAATCTCCATATGGATATTGGTCTAGTATTTCTTTGGGGATTTCCTGCTTTGGTGGCTCGTCTTTTTTTGATTGAACTTGACTAAATAAATTAAGTAAGCCTTCTAAATTGTTCACTTAAATCTCTCCTATTTATTTTAAATTAGTCCTGTTTTACCTATACAAAATCTAATTTTATTTATGAAAGAAACATTAAAAATGTTAATACAAAAACCCATCTTAGATAAACATTAAAAAATATTATTACATATAATGTATTAATGTATGGGGGTAGATATGTCAAATTTTAGTGAATATATAAAAAATGAAAATAAAGGTAAAGATGATGAGGGGCAAAAAAATAAAAAATACACTCAAGCAGAACTTGAAGAAATGATAAATAAGTATAGCAATTACGGCAAAGACCAATTAATGAGTGAATTTCTAAAACTAACTCTTAAAAAGAAGAAGAATGGTGAGTTAAAAGCCTCTGACTTAGAAAGAGTAAAAAATACTCTATCACCAATGTTAAATGAAGAACAAAAAAATAACTTAAATCAAATATTAGAAATGGTAAAAAATGTTGAATAAGATTGATAAAAATTTACTTGGAAAAATTAGTGTTTTGAATTTTAAAGACGAACAAGTTGAAGTCATTGTACTTGCGAAAGACTATAATCTTGCAAAAGAAACATTAAAAAAATATTCTTTCAATAATTTAATAGCAGTTTTTTCTCCTATTCCTTTTACTCCAGG
>JBJEXU010000050.1:0-3488 GCA_051886095.1 Christensenellales bacterium
CCCTGTTTTGTCCTTAGTGGTTTGTTTTCAAAAAACGAAAAATGAATATGTTTGTTATCCGTATTTTCGTGTAAGCCAGCAAACCAAGTTATATTTTCGGGATTTAAACCTGCTTTTCTGAAAAACTTAGGAAATTCAGTAATCATCATTTTGTATGCTTTCTCATAACCATCACAAAAGCGATTTCCAAATTCTTCCGTAAAAGATATAACACCGTGCCAAATTGGACTGTAAGTATCTCTTAGATTTGTTCTCAACTGCTTAATTTGTTCTTCGTTTAATATTCCACGCTTATCAAAAATACCGTGGCTCTTTTCGTGATTACCAGAATATGCGACAAAATCTAATTTTTCTTTGCTTCCCGTATTGACATACTTAACATAATCATATTCTTTTCCAGAAGAATAAAAGCGCCTTGTTTCAAAGTTCTCTTTTACATAATCATCTTTGCTACTTTTTCCCTTTAAACAATCAACATAACCAATGAAAAAATTTACATTAGGAACATTTGCCATTATTTAAGATAAACTTTAAGTAACCCTTCCAAAAATTCAGCAAGCCTTGTAGGCAAGTCATCAAACATTCCTGCCTCAACAAAATCTTTTTTCTTTGGACTATCTTCAGAGATTCCAAGCAAAAGATTGTAATTACAAGACAAGAGTTTTTGATTAACTGTTAGATTTGCAATAATCTCTTTCGCATTTTTTTCACAAAGTTTTGTTAATTTCTCAAGTTTTTCAATCGTAAGATGAATTTCATCAAACAAATCTGCAATACTTTCAATTTGTTTTTCTCCAAGCAAATCCTTTTCGATTGTTTCCACACCTCTCAAAATGCAATCTACAAGAAATGGGTTTTTTGTTGGATAAATGTCTTTACACTTTTTAAAAATTTCATCAACTTTATTTACAAGCGTAGTGTCATAAATCCTAACTGTGTATTGGTCTAACTTCATTTTTTCTCCTTAAATCAAATTTAGATTTTTGTGTTTTAATACTGCAAATACAAATTTAAAACACACATCAAAATCTATAAAACTTTTTTGCCCCCTCACTTTATTAACTACAGGTTTTCAAAAATCTACAATGGGGTTTTAACTGATTTTTTGAAAAAAGTTTAAAAATTTTTTAATTTTCAGTATCTTTTATGTGATTTTTGATATTTTTTTCAGCCCTAATCAATCTTCCCGATACAGCTTGTTGTGAAATACCCAATTCTTCAGCTATGTCATTTTCACTCTTATTTTCATAGAAAGTTTTTTCTATAACTTCCAACTGAGTATCATTAAGAATATTTAAAGAATTTTCAATCATTGTTCTTTGTTCTTCTTTCTTTGCATTTTCAATTAACAATTTTTCTTTTTGTTCCATTATGTATTCAGGGCTTTGCGTTTCATCTAAAAGGTATTTCATATTTTCTGGGTGCTTGTCCTCGTCAAAAACTTTGTCATAAGATTTGTTATAAAAGTCATATTGGTTTTGTTTTCTTCGTCTTTGTTGTGCATCTGCTTTCATAAATCTTGCAACTTCTTTTGTCACATCAACTTTTATCCACTTGTGATTTATTCGGTCATAATAATCAATAGTAACTATTTCCTTGCTATCGTCATAAGGTTGTTGTTTTAGTTGTTCTTCATTATCTTTAATCATTTTCTATTCTCCTTAATTGTGGTAGAGAATATTTTTCTATTAAATTACTTAATATCTCTTTATCAACATTGCATCCATTCTTCTGCAAAAGAATAAGAGCTTTACTGATGATTTGCAGTTCATCATTTGATAAAATTTGTCCTTGATTTATGTAATTTTTATCTAAATAAACTCCACCACGATTTATGCCACCACAAAAGGTTTGGATAGGATAGCGATATGAAAGAGATTGAATATGTCTTTTTACTGTTGAGCGAGAGACTTCAACTTCATTTGCAATTTCATCAATAGTATGAATTTTGCAATCTGAAAGACAATTTAGAATATCAGCAGTAATGCTTGAACTTCTTAAATCCATATCACTAACACCTCCTTTTACTTTTGTTTTGACACTAATACTTTAGCAATGTCGCTGGCTCACCATTTGAACCAGCGGAAAAAGATTTTTATTTTTTTTGAAAAATTTTTAAAAGAAAAATCCCAAGCGATTTGGACATAAAAGTCTAAAAAACTTGGGATTTTAAAAATTATATATTTAGTTATAATATTTGGTTTAAAGCTCAATACGCAAAATCCTCCATAAATCTTCAGATTTTTTTGTCTTTTGCATATTGCTACTTTAATTTTACAATACACATTAGTGTATTGTAATTTTTTATTATAACTAATTTTGTTTATTTTTTTCTATTCTTGTCGAATAAAAAATCCCAGTGTCCAAATTACTATCTTTATAATTTGGAACGCTGGGGTCCGCTAAAAGTTATTTAATCTATAAATTCCATTACAATGTAAATCTCTTGTTTACATTTGACGCATTTCATATCGTGTATAAAACGCTTTTTCTTTGTTTGTGCGGGTGGTTTAATCAAAACTCTGTTTACAGCAGTTTCATCGCTTGATACACATTCACCCAAACAACGTCCACAATGTGGACAATACAACTTGTTATTCAATTTTATCGCCTCCTAATAGCTATGAATTACGTGTTTAACTATTCCTTGTATTACAAGTTCTTCTGGAATGATGTCTTCATATTTTGGATTTTCAGGGTGCAATATAACTGTTCCGTTTTTTCTGTAAAATCTTTTAAGAGTTGCTTCATTATCAATTAAAGCAACAACAATATCTCCGTCTTTTGCGTCATTACAAATAGTTGCAACAACTAAATCTCCGTCATAAATACCCGCACCAATCATACTATCTCCACTAGCGTGTAATAGCATAACTTTTTCACTACCAAATATGGCAGTAGGTAACTGAAATGTTTCCTCAATGTTTTCTTCTGCAAAGATAGGAGTTCCACAAGCAATTTTTCCGACTAACGGGGCGATAATAGTCTTTCCTTTGCTTAGATTTGTTGGCGTGATTATTTTGCCTGAATTATTTTTCTCTAAAAGTCCCCTTGATTGCAATATGCTTACATATCTTTGAGCAACTGAAAGAGATTTTAAATCCAAAGCATTAGTTATCTGTCTAAAAGAAGGCGAGCGACCTTCTTTTTTTTGAAATTCTTTGATAAAATCTAAAATATCAAATAATTTCTTTTCATCAATAACACGCATAACAATCTCCTACATAAAAGAACACACCGTTCTTTTATGGTAGTATTATAGAACATTTGTTCGATAAAAGCAAGTGGTTTTTTATGATTTTTTCAAAAAATTGGAAAATTTTTTATAAAATAAAACAAAGCCAACTTAAAATAGTTGACTTTACTTATATAGTTGCAAGATTAAATTAAAATTTATTGATTAGATAATTCTTTTAAAGTTTTAGTAAATACATCAAATTCTTTATCAGCATAGCAATCTATATAGCAAGTTTTAATATTTTCTGCTT
>JBJEXU010000051.1:0-3487 GCA_051886095.1 Christensenellales bacterium
GAATTGCTAATTTATCTAATTTATTTATGGCATTTTCTTTAGTTGCATTACTCAAGAACTCTGTGTTAGATTTTAAACTTTCCACCGCAAGTGTTAGATATTTACTAACATTTTCCCTATCTTTGGAAGATTTTACATATGTTGATACACTTTCAGGCATATAATCTAGCAACGAATTTATACTATCAACATTATAATCTTTAACTGGGAATTTAGGACTTGTTACAACAACATCTATTATTAAAGTAAATAAGTCTTTAAGCAAATCTTCCTGAGTTCCTGCAGAAATTGCTTTGCAAAGTTTGTTTACATTTGAAGATAAATTTTTTAGCAAATTTTCATAATGTCTATTTAGTACATTCTGGTAAGCCTTAACAATCTCATCTTCGATTTCATCTTTCAAATTATCTTGATTTACATTAGTAATAATAGTTTTGTATGATTTTATTTTATCATATAATTTTGAAAAGTCAATAGTGAACTCTTCAAAAGTTACACCTTTTTCAACAAAATTTAAAAGTAGATTTTCAAGTTGTTTATCTGAAATATTTAATTTATTCTCATCAAGAACAATACCCTCATCAATACCTTTCAAAATTTGCATAAGACCGCCATCTCCGTAGACATAATTATGTATGTATTTTGGGTTAAGCCTTTCAACTGATTCTGTAGAAAGTATAATTGGTTTATTCTGAATATGATTAGAATTAATTTCAAGCATTTGTTTGCCGTCTTTAAAATTAGTTACAAATCCTTTAAACTCAGTGGAATTTTCTCCATCTTGCTCGAATGCAGTAACTTTAACAACATTTCTAGAAAGCGAATTATTCAAGTTTTCAGGCGTAAGTAAGATTACTGACTTTAGCATTGGGCAGACTTTTAATGCTTCTTTCATTGAAACAGTCATAGAAGAAGGCAAATATAGATTCTCAAGACTAGAAAAACCCTTTAAAACTCCAATAATATTCAAAGCATTTTCTGTATTAATTGGTAAAAATATTAAAGATTTAATTTCTTTCCTTTCTTTTAAAGATATGCTATTAAGCAAAACATTATTATGCTTTTCAGTATCCCCTTCAGATATCTTCATATAACTAACTTTAAAATCCAATTCTTTAGCCATTTTTCATTAAATTCCTTTTATGATTAATTTTTAAATTTGTAACCTTTACACATTTAGAATATCGCCAATTAGTCGCGTCTGTTCGGTATGATTTTTATTTAAAGTATCCACAATTTCTTGTACCTGTTTAATTGACAAATCAATAGTATCGGTAATATCAAGCATTGTATTAAGATTAAATGGTTTACCCATCATAATTGCAATATCTCTTATAGTATTATTACAAATATGTCTAAAAGTCTGAAGATCCTTAACAAACGTATTGTTAAGTAAGGAATATTGCACAAGTCTAGTTGTCACAAACTTAATCTGAGTAAGTTCGACCGATTGGTTTTGGTTATCAACCAAATCATATATTCCATTTACCGAATTAAAAACTGCTGAAAGTAGAGAGTTTCTAACAAAGACATCTTTACCTTCTAAGGATAAACTATTAAGAACTCCAAGACCCGCAATAGCAGTATTAATAGCAATATTAAAATCTTTACCTTTATCTTTAATCTGAGATTTAGCAAGTTCAAGCCTTACATATAAATCCTCAAATTTAAAATTAAGACTAGAGTATCTTTTTAATTCACTTTCACTAGGAATTGCACCTTTTAAAGCAATTTCCACCCTATCAAGCATTTTATATCTTTCGGAAATGTCTTGTTCAATTCTATTAATTAATGATATTACAAGAGAAATTTGAGTTAAATATTTCTCAGTTACGAATTTAAGACTTTCTGCTTCTCTATCTAGTTTTTCTTGCTCATAAGAGTTTTTTTCTTTTAGTTTAGCAACTTCTTGAAGTTGATTAACCAAATCGCTTTTTAATTTTTTTTCTCTGATTGCAAGTTGTCTTTTAAGTTCATTTGCCTCAGTTAATTTATTTTCTAATTTATCTAGCACTCTTCTATGTGGCGGAATACATTTAATAACATTTCTAGCCGAGTCCGCTTTCTCACCATCACTAAGGACTGCATATGCAATCTTATAAAATTTATCATAGGATTTCATTATATCATTATGTAAATCTTCAAAATCTTTCTCAAGCAAGTTATCTACCGAAACTGCAATATTCTTTGCCCTATTTAGTTTTTGTTCAATAAACTTATTTCTATATTTATTTATCTCAAGTGGCACCATTTTAAATTGCATATTGGATAGGTCAGAAAGAAATTGTCCTTCATCAACAAGTGACAATTCGTGTAACATATTTTTAACAAAGTCTTGTTTAATATTCAAGTTGCCAAAATCAATATGTTCAATATCAATATCACAAGTGGCAAGCGATACTACAAAGTCTTGGGTTTTCCTTCTAAACTCCTCAATTAATTCCCCTTGTTTTATTTTGCCAGCATTACTCGCTAGTTCGTCAAGAGTATTAACGATATTTAAACAATCGGTATAAGCACTAATTTTATTTCTCTCCCAGTCTTTGAGTGTTGCAAAAGTTACACTATTTCCCTTATCAATGGCGTTTTTAAATGACTCAAGAACATAAAAAAGGTCTATATCTCCATTATGAAATCTTTTAATGGTTTGTCTTAATTCATCAACTATATAATCATATAATAAGCAATTAACCACAGCCGATTTAAGGTCTTCACTCACATAGTTTGCACAAAGATTAAGAGTATATTTACTTTCCATTTTTCCTCCAATATGGCATTTATCCACAATTTTCTTTATAAATTTATTATAATATTTAATATAATATAAGTCAATTTATAATAATAATTTATTCAAATTAAATTTAATCATACACCGATAGATAATCTGCATTAATGCGAAAAAATATTTAAATCAAAAATAAAATTTTTTATCTAATAAAAGTTTAACTATTTTGTAATATTGTACAAATTAAAATTTAAAAAGGTCGAACACAATGTTGTGCTCGACCTTTTTAAAAACCTAAAGATATAAGTAGTGCTTGATTAACATTTTCCATACACTTATCATCAAGTATGCCTATTTTTTCTCTAAGTCTGCGTTTATCTAAAGTACGTATTTGTTCAAGTAAAAGTACACTATCTTTAGTAAGTCCATAAGACGTATTAAGTTCTATGTGAGTGGGTATCTTGGCTTTGTTAATCTGACTAGTAATTGCCGCAACAATTACAGTTGGACTGTACTTATTGCCCACATCATTTTGAACAATTAGTACTGGTCTAACACCACCCTGTTCGCTTCCGACTACAGGACTTAGGTCAGCATAATATAATTCTCCCCTTTTAATATCATCCATTTAACCATCTCTCATAAAATTCTAAATCTATCAAGTCTACTTTCTGGAAATCTTCATTAAGTGATTGATAAATAGGCATTAGGGAGGCATAAACCTCTTCTAACCCCTTACTCACAATATGACGACTAGCCTTA
>JBJEXU010000052.1:0-12828 GCA_051886095.1 Christensenellales bacterium
AGAATGTGTAAAATTATGCACATTCTTTTTTTCTTATCTAATTATTTTATTAATTTCAAATGAATAGGATAATTCAAGAAAATATTTTTGTAACTAAAAAATAATATTAAATAATTTTATTTTCAAAATTGAAATTTTCAAAATACTAAAATTGGAGGTAAAAGTTATGCTTAATAATATTCTTCCAAATAGAATTGTTTCTGCACTTGAGAAAATTCCTTATAATTCGCTTTGTGAATTACGCCTTAGGCTTAATAATCCTATAATTGTTAATCTATTGGGTGAGAATTATTATTTAAGCGATAATAGTTTAGTTAAGGATAAAAGTAGAGCATTGGCGGTGGGAGATGGAGTTTTGCAAAGTATTATTCAAAAACTCTCAAATTACTCACTTTATAGCATTAATGATGAGTTAATTGAAGGATATATTACTTATGATGGTGGAATTAGAGTGGGAATTTGTGGTGAGGTTGTAACTGTAGATAATAAGGTAAAAACAATTAAAAATATTTCGTCTATTAATTTTAGATTTCCACATTTAGTTAAAAATTGTAGTTTAGATATATATCCATTTATAGTTTGTGAGAATGATATAAAAAGCACTCTTATTATTTCGCCACCCGGGGCTGGTAAAACTACAATTCTTAAGGATTTAATATATCAGATTTCAAATAAAAATGAGTTAATTAATGTACTTGTAGTTGATGAAAGACAAGAATTATGTTCAACTTTTAACGGAAAAGAAATTATAAATTTAAGCAATGTTGACGTATATAAGAATTGTACCAAAGGTTTTGCATTTAATAATGGAATTAGGAGTATGAAACCCGATGTAATTGTGACAGACGAAATTAATATTAATAAAGACGCTTTAGATATAGAAAATGCTCTAACTTCTGGAGTAAAAGTAATTGCAAGTATTCACGCATCATCAATAAATGATTTAAAAAACAAGTCTGGGTTTAAAGAAATTTTAAACAAAGGACTATTTGAAAGGTTTGTTGTGTTGTCCAAAGATAATGGTGTTGGAACTATTGCTGGTGTTTATAATCAAAATCTAAAGTTAATTGGTGTATAATGAAATTTTATTTATTAATATTGGTTTTTGCATTATTTGTAGGTATTGGAATTTTTATTTATTTTAGATATTACTTTAGATACATATTATACAAAGATTTATCTTATGTGTGTAAACATCTAAAAAATAATATTTCATTTAAAAAAGAAAATGTAAATATACTCCTTCAAGATGCATATTCCCATATATCAAGGCAATCGAGGGATTTATTTAGTAATTTTAAAAATAATAATACAATAATTTATAAAAAAGAAGATGTTGAAAATGCTAAAAAATTTATTGAAAGTCTTGGAAAAGGCGATGTGAAATTTGAGATTAATAACATCAATTTTTATGAAAATAATTTTGAAGAATTAAGAAAGAGTAGTTATGAATTACTTAATAAGAATGGTGTTATGTACATAAAGTTAATGGTTGGAATTGGACTTGCTGTGTGTATTATGCTTATTTAGAAGGAGAATTATGGATATAGATATAATTTTCAAAATTGCTGGAATTGGAATATTAACTGCGGTAATTAATCAGATACTGAAACTATCTGGAAAAGATGAAATTGCAACGTTTGTAACTCTTGCTGGAATAATCATTGTGCTATTTAGTGTCGTTAATATGATAAATGATTTATTCTCAACTGTTAAATCATTATTTTCATTCTACTAGTAATTTAAAAGGTACTTCGTATGGAATTAATTAAAGTAATTTTACTGGGATTAATAGTCTCAATACTGGCAGTATTTTTAAAGCAGGTTAAAGGTGAATATGCTCTTATATGTGTCATTGTAGGTAGTATTATTATTCTTAGTTATATTTTTAATTCGCTTATTAATGTACTTGCTTTTTTTGAAAATGTTATTAATAAAACTGGTGTAAACAATGAGTTATTTCTAGTAATGCTTAAGATAATTGGTATTGGTTATCTAGTTGAATTTTCAGCAAATGTTTGTAGAGACAGTGGTAATAATTCTATTGCCGATAAAGTTGTACTTGCAGGCAAAATTATGTTATTTGTTACAAGTATGCCAATAATTTCTTCATTATTTAATATGGTTTTGGAAATGGTTCAATGAAATTTAAAAAAAATTTTAAGTATAATTTTAATTTAATTAATAAGAAATATTGGTTGATTTTATTTTTATTATTTCTTGCATTTATTTGTACTTTAGATAATAAAGTTGTACTTGCAAATGAAACTGAAGTTGATTATGCTAGTGAGATTTCACAAAGTGTATATGATATAGTTGACGGGATTAATTTTAGTGAAATAGAGAATATCATAAGTGGATTAGATACGCTTAATTTATTTGAAGGGTCGGTTAAAGAAAAGGTTTCTCAAATTTTAAGTGGGGAATATTTTACAAATTATTCCTCGTTATTTTCCGCTATAATTTCAATATTTTTTGTTGATATTAGAAAAATTTTACCTTTAATTTTTACATTACTTGCGATAGGAATATTGTCAAATCTTATTAACGAGTTTAAAAATGATAATGCAAGTATTAGCGATATTGTACATTTTGTGTGTTTCTCAATTATGATTATTACAATACTTTTTGCTTTTAAAGATATACTTAAAATTACATCTAATACGATTAATTTAATATTAAAGCAAATGCAAGTAATTTTCCCGTTGCTTATTACTATGCTAACATCTATTGGTTCTTTGAGTAGTGTTTCAATTTATAATCCATTAGTTGCAGTTCTAACAACTATAGTTAGTATAGTTTTTGAGAAATTTCTTTATCCAATATTTATAATTATGTTCATCTTTGCTATTCTTGGCAATCTTACTTCTACAATAAAACTTGATCAATTTCAATCTTTTTTAGGTTCAACTTTTAAATGGGTTGTTGGGTTTATATTTACTTTATTTGCAGGATTTTTATCTATTCAAGGCATAACTGCTGGTAAATTTGATAGTGTTAGTATTAAAGCGACTAAGTTTGCAATAAAAAGTTATGTTCCGATTATTGGTTCATATATATCTGATGGAATGGATTTTCTAGTGCTTGGCTCTGTACTTGTAAAAAATACTATTGGGCTTGTTGGAATTTTAATATTATTTTTAAGTATTATTTCTCCTATTATAACTATACTTGTGATAAAACTTGCTCTTCAATTATGTTCGGCAATACTTGAAATGACTTGTAGTGCTAAAATGAGTAATTTTCTAAATACATCGTCAAAATTACTTGTTTATCCAATAGTTATAATTCTTGGGATATCATTTATGTACATAATTACTATTGCACTTATTATGTGTACTGCAAATATTTTTTAAGGAGACGATATGACTAGTTGGCTACTGGGTATTGTTGGAGTTGTGTTCTTGGGAGTGCTTTTTGATTTAGTCTATCCTAATGGAAAAACAAATGCTTTTTGTAAAAGTATCTTTGGAGTGATTTCAGTTATTATGATAATAAGCCCTATTTTGAAATTGGATTTTGATAATATTGACGCAAATAATTATATAGATAGTGGGCTTCTTGATAATATTAATTATGCTAGAGTAGAAAATTTGAAGACACAGATTATTAATCAATTATCTTTAGTTGGAATTGAGGGTGTTGATGTCGAAATTGAAAGTAATATGGTAGATAATGAATTTCAGGTTGAAAACATTTATGTTGATACTACAAATTTAGTTCTAACTGAAAATGTGACGAATATAAATAAATATGAAGTTATAAGTAATGAGGTTGCAAAAGCTATTCAAATTGACAAAGAAAGGATAATTGTTTATGGATAATAAAGTGATTTATATTGATAAGAAATCTGAAGAAACAATAGACAAGCCTAAAATTAATCTTAGTAAATTTTTAACAGGTAAAAATCTAAAAATTTTGATTTTGATTATTGTGGCTATAATAGCAATGGTGATTCTTATGAATTTTAACACTTCAAATTCTGAAAAAAATAGTTTGGCAACTTCATCTAATACTTATGGCTATAAAAGTACATTAGAGTATTGTGCAGAACTAGAAAGTAAACTGCAGGCGGTACTATCAAATGTAAAAGGTGCTGGACAAGTTAGAGTAATGATAAGTGTTGATGGTAGTCCGGAAATAGTGTATGCCAAAGATGAAGATGAAAAATCAAGTAGTAATTCTAGTGGTACGACAACATCGTCCAATTCGTCTAGTCCAATTATTGTAACTGTAAATGGAAGTTCTAATCCGCTAATACTAACTGAAAACTTGCCAACAGTAAAGGGGGTGATTGTTGTATCAACTGGTGCAAGTGATGTTGGTGTTAAATTAGATATTCTGAATGCAGTATCTACATTACTAGATATTTCTATAGATAAAATAAGTGTTTTGAAAGGAATTTAAATAAGGAGATAATTATGAAAGAAAAGAATAAAGAAAAATTGCCTAAAGTTCGTAAAAAATTGTCTAGTAAGGCTAAGAAGATTATAGTACTATCTTGTTTCTGTGCTTTGTTACTTGTGACTGGAGGGGTAAATATTTATATGAATAATTTGGCATCGCAAGAAGCGAATGCTAATGTTCAAACTACTGCAAACTTCTTTACAAATTATAAATCAGATAGAACAGAAACTAGAAAACAAGAAATGTTATATTTAGATGCTATTATTGCAAGTGATGCTACTTCTGCAGAGGCAAAAGCAAATGCTGAGGCTGAACAATTAAAATTAGTCACTAGTATGGAAATGATTATGAGAATTGAAAATTTAATTACCGCTAAAGGCTTTAGTAATGTTGCTGTATCTACAAGTAGCGGAAACATAACTATAATGGTTGAAACTAGTGGTCTTACAAGTCAGGAAGTTGCTCAAATTGTTGATGTTGTTATAAATAACTCTGATTATACTTGTGATAATATCAAAATTATTGAAGTATAATAATAAATATTTTTAAAAAAATACATACTTATCATAATTTATATAATTGCATAATTTAGTTGTTTATGATATATTATTAATATATTGAAATTAGTTAATATCAATAATTATTTGTGCAAGGAAATTAGATATTATGATGTATGACAATAAAAATAATATTAAAAAACAAGCAAAAGGAAATGTTACTTACGGAAGTGATATAGTTCTTTCTGTCATTAATTTAGCAACTAAGGAAATTGCTGGAGTTAGTAGTATTGTAACTAAATTTAGTTCCATATTAAAAAGATGGTTTAGTAACAACTATTATGAAGGTGTTAAAATAACTTATAATAAAGATGCTATGAATGTAGATGTTTACATTAATGTGTGTTTCGGTTATAATGTTACAGAAGTTGCTTTTAGGGTACAAGAGAATATTAAAAATAGTCTTTCGGGTATGATAGATATTAAGATTAATAAAATAAATGTTCACGTATTAGGAGTTGAATTTCCTAAAGATGAGCCAATTTAAAATAACCCTTGTTAAACTTCAAGGGTTTCTTTCTTATTATAAGGAGTGGTGTTATGAGTAGAAAAAAAAGTAGAGAATATGCTTTTAGATTGGTATTTGAGAAGTTTTTTCACGAGCCCGAACAGGAATTTGAATTTACAGATGAAGATTTTGTTCTTGATGATACAGACAAGGCTTTTGTTAATACATTAATTGGTGGAATTAATGAAAATTATGATAATATCTTAAATACAATCAAAGAAAATGTTGTTGGCTATCAATTAGATAGAATTTATAAGGTTGATTTAGCAATTCTTGTTCTTGCTGTTTATGAAATTAAATACTTAGAAGGCGCTTCTGCATCTGTAGTAATTAATGAAGCGGTAGAACTTTCTAAGAAATATTCAACAGACAAAAGTTATAGTTTTATTAATGGAGTTCTTGCAAAGGTTATTAAATAATGAGTGAAAACTATTATTCTGTTTCTCAACTTAATAATTATATTGTAAATATTTTTGAAGCGGAAATTATGCTTCAAAATATTTGTGTTTATGGTGAAGTAAGTAGTTTTAGCGTTTCTAATAATATTGCATATTTTAATCTTAAAGACCAGTCTGGAATGTTATCTTGCGTTTTATTTGGTGCTAATCAATTTGATAAACCTAATATAGGTGATGTAATTCTAGTTAGAGGCAGTATGAATTATTATGCTAAAGGTGGTAGATTATCATTTAATGCAGTATCTATAATGCCGTATGGCAAGGGACTACTTTATGAAAAATTCTTGCAACTAAAGAATGAACTTGAAAGTAGAGGATATTTTGCAGAAGAACATAAAAAGCTAGTCCCGAGATATGTTAGGCGTGTAGGAGTAGTATCTAGCGAAACTGGAGCGGTTATTAGAGATATTATTAATGTTACGCATAGGCGAAACGATACTATTGACATTGTATTGTTTCCGGTTAAGGTTCAAGGAATTGGTGCTGATAAAGAAATTGCCAAGGCTATTGACTTTTTCTCACAATATGATAAAGTAGATGTTGTAATTGTAGCAAGGGGTGGAGGTAGTATGGAGGATTTAGAGCCTTTCAATACCGAAATAGTTGCGACTGCTACTTATAATTGCAAGAAACCTATTATTTCTGCTGTTGGACACGAAACCGATTTTACTATAATTGATTTTGTTGCAGATAAGCGTGCATCTACTCCGTCGGTTGCTGCAGAATTTGTTGCTTGGGATAAATCTTTAGAACTGGAAAAAATATATAATGCATTGGGTAGGCTGGATAGGTCTATTAACAGTAAAATAAAAAATATTAATTTGTCACTAAATTATAATATTAATAAAATGCAATCTACTATAGGAAATATAATTTGGGGTTACGAGAACAAATTAGATAAAAGCGTTTCAAGGTTAAATTTAATTGATGGTTTGATTGATAAAAAATCAAATTTATTAGATAAATTAAACTTAAAACTAGAAGGTTTTAATCCTAGCAAAATTGCAAATATGGGATATTCCAAAGTTATTCAGAATGATAAAGTTATTAGTTCTATAATGAAACTCGATAAAATGGAGCCTATAACTATATCAATGATAGATGGAAATATACAAGGTGATTTAAGGTGAATATATGGATTTAGAAAAGAAATTAAAAGAAATTGAAGAAATAACAAACAAACTTGAAAATCCCGATTTAAGTATGAATGAGGGTGTTAAGTTGTATGAAGATGGTGTGGTTCTTGCTAAAGAATGTATGTCAGAACTAAATACTTTTAAAGGGAAAATCAATGTTATTAAAAAAGAATTAGATGCTTATAATGAAGAGGCACTTGATTAGGAGAAAATATGAGATTATCAAAAATGTTTTTAAAAACTTTTAGAGAAGACCCTGCTAATGCTGAAATTAATAGCCATAAGTTATTGGTTAGAGCAGGATACATTAAACAAATGGGCAATGGAATATTTAGTTATCTTCCAATGGGTCTTAAAGTACTTGAGAAAATTAAGAAAGTTATAAGAGAGGAAATGAATAATGCTGGAGCAATAGAACTTCAAATGCCAATTCTACTTCCTCAAGAAATTTATGCTAATAGAATTAATACTTTTGGAAATACGATGTATAAACTTAAGGATAGTACAGGTAAAGATTTTTGTTTGGGACCAACTCACGAAGAGCCTTTTACTTATCTAGTTAAAGAAAGTATTAATAGTTATAAACAATTACCAGTTACGTTATATCAAATTCAAAATAAGTATAGAGATGAAATTAGAGCAAGATTTGGTCTTCAAAGGGCTAAAGAATTTATAATGAAAGATGCTTATTCTTATGATACTAGTGTCGAGGGTCTTGACAAATCATTTAATGCTATGAAAGATGCTTATACTAGAATTTTTAGTAGATTGGGATTTGACTTTGTTCCTGTTGAGGCAGACAATGGAGTTATGGGTGGTGCTGGTTCTATTGAATTTATGGTCAAAGCCGACATTGGTGAAGATGAAATTATTGTCTGTGATTGTGGCTATGGTGCAAATACTGAGAAGGCGAACTGTGTATATGACCAAATTGACAATTCTTCAGTTGCTAGAAGGGAAATGACTTTAGTACATACACCTAATGTAAAAACTATTGACGAATTAGTAAATTTCCTTAATACTACTAGCAGTAATTTTGTTAAGGCTGTTGTTTATTCAACTGACAAAGGTATTGTTGTTGCACTTGTTAGAGGTGATAGAGATGTTGAAGAGGTAAAACTAAAAAATACCATTGGTGCTTTAACTCTTGAAATGGCTACTGCTGATGATATTGTTTCTATAGGTTCTGTTGCTGGATATGTAGGTGCTTTTAATCTTAAAAATGCTATTGTGATTGCAGAGAATGATATAAAAAATATGGTTAACTTTGTGATAGGTGCAAATAAATTAGATTATCATTATATAAATGCAAATATTACTGATTTAAGTGTTAATCAATATGCCGACATTAAGAAAATGAGAGCGGGAGATAAGTGTCCTCATTGCGGTAGACCGGTTAAGGTTGTTAGAGGAATTGAGGTAGGTCATATTTTTAAACTTGGAACCAGATATTCTAAAGCACTTGAATGTAAATATTTAGATGAGAATGGTAAAGAACAATATATGATAATGGGTTGCTATGGAATTGGTGTAAGTAGAGTGTTAAGTGCTTTGGTTGAACAAAACTGTGATGAGAAAGGTATTATATGGCCAGAGTTAGTTGCTCCATACAAACTAGAAATAGTTGTTGCTAATGCTAAAGATGAAATACAAATGAATGTTGCTAGCGACTTATACAATCAATTAAATAATTTAAATGATGATGTTTTACTTGATGATAGAAAAGAAAGTTTTGGTGTTAAGCTTAACGATGCTGAACTTATTGGTATCCCAAATATTGTAATAGTTGGTAGGGGTGCTAAAGACGGAATTGTTGAATTAATGGATAGGTCGACTTTAACTAAGCAAGAAATTAAAATCGAAGATTTGCTACATAGGTTCTAAACTGGCCTTAATAATAATTGTGTTATAGAAGTGGCTTTATAAATATTTTATCTTCTAGTTTTAAATATAACTTAAAACAATTTTTAACTTCTTTAATTTACCTACGATGATGAGTATAATATTTAAGTTAAAATACTATACAATAAATTATAACTTTTAATTTATCATATAACTAATATTTAATTAATAAAACGATTATGGAATATACTATAGTCGTTTTTTATTTTTTTAATTTAAAGAAAATTTTTCCATAATTATGCAAAATTTATGCATAAAACTTAATTTTATTAACGAAAATCGGTAAAATATATTAAAATTATGGCTCAATTTAGCCATTATACATTTTATTGCATAATTATACATTTTAAAAAAACATTATGCAAAAGTGTGAATTTTTATAAAAAAATAAATGAATAAATATTCAAAAACCCCTTGCATAAAGATAAAAGTTGTTGTATAATTATAGCAATCACATATGAAGTGATGGAAAATAACAAAGGTTAATTTTAATGAAACTAGTTTAAATATGGGAATTAACACTAGTTAACTTATTAACCTAATTGAATTGGAAAATAATCTAATTCAATATTAATTATCTTACTTAATAATTTAATTAAGATAATGTTAATTTTAAGGTAATTGTAGGTGGAACAATTACCTTAACAAATTAATTACAGTTTTTGAGGTGGAAAAAATATGGCTCGTAATTCAAGACAATCTAAGATACTAGAACTTATATCTACTCAGGAGATTGAAACGCAAGAAGAACTAGTATCTGCTCTTAAAGATGCTAACTTTGATGTAACGCAAGCAACTATTAGTAGGGATATCAAAGAATTGGGGTTGATTAAAATCCTTACAGATAGCAAGAAATACAAATATACTGTTGTTAATTCTTCGGTGTCTGCGTTATCTAATAAGTGCCTAAACATTTTTAAAGAGTGTGTAATATCTGTAAAATCTGCAATTAACCTTACAATAGTTAAAGTGATTAAAGGTACTGCAGGAATGGTCAGTGGGCTTATAGACCAATTATCTTTAACTCAAATACTTGGCTGTACATATGGGGACGATACAGTCTTAGTTATTGCATCTAATGAAGATGATGCTGAATTTATTAAAGATAAATTGAGTTCGTTACTTGATTAATTTGTAACTATTTTTAAAAATACAATTATTATAATGATTGTATTTTTTTTAACTTGTTTTTTTTGAATATCTTTGTTACAATGTTAAAAAATATTATAGGATAAAGACTATGTTAGAAAGTATTAGAATAACTAACCTTGCTTTAATAAGTAAATCTTCTGTTGATTTCTCCGATGGGTTTAATGTGCTTACTGGAGAAACTGGAGCGGGTAAATCTTTGATAGTTGATGCTTTGGTTTTCTTAACTGGTGTTAGGGCTGATAAAACTTTTATAAAGTCGGGAGAAGAGTTTTCTAGAGTTGAGGGAGTTTTCTCAGTTGACACTAATGACATTAAGATTAATGATGTTCTTAATTCTGTAGGGCTTGAGAATGAGGGAACTTTAATTATTTCTAGACAATTCAATCTTAGTGGCAAGAATGAATGTAGAATAAATGGCGAGTTAGTTACACTTAATGTTATTAGAAAATTATCTTCACTAATCATTGATATTTTTGGACAAAATGATAGTCAAGTTTTACTAGATAGCAATAATCACTTGCAGTTACTTGATAATATGTTTGAAGACAGTTTACTTGATGATAAAGTTCAATTAAGGGAAATGCTAGATAAGTTGGCGTTAATTAACAACTCCATTAAAGAACTTGGTGGACTTGATAGTGATAGGGAAAAAAATATTCAATTTATTGAATTTCAAATTAAGGAAATTGATGATGCTAATTTAGAGATAGGTCAAGAAGAGGAATTAAAGTCTAAAATTTTAACAATGCAGAATAGTGAAAAAATCTATAGTGCTTTAAATTCTGCCACTGAGATTTTAGATGGAGAATATAGTATTGAGAATGCAATTAAAACAGCCATTAATTCCATTGCGTCTATAGAAAATTTTGATAGTGAACTTGTTAATCAAAAAGATAGATTATATTCCATAAGATACGAACTTCAAGATATTGTTTCAGAACTTACATCTAAGAAAGAAAGCATAGTTTATTCCGAACAGGACTTAGATATTCTTCAAGATAAATTGATGTCAATTAAAGATTTAGAAAGAAAATATGGAAATACTATTGAGGAAATTTTAAAAACTAGAGATGAATTAAATTTTAAACTTCAAAAATTGCTTAATGCCGACGAAGAACTTGAAAGACTTAGACTAAATAAAAATAATCTATTAAAAAGTATTTATGATATTTGCATTAAGTTACATAATACTCGTGTTAATGAATTAAAATCTTTTAGAGAAAAGTTACTTAATGAACTAAAAGAGTTGGGTATGAAAAATGCTGACTTTGCTATTAATTTCTTAAACGATATTACTCTTAATAATATTGAAAGTATAGTGGGTGAAAATGGCGCAGATAAAATTGAATTTTTATTTAGTGCTAACTTAGGTGTTGAGCCTAGACCACTTGATAAAATAATTTCTGGTGGTGAAATGAGTAGATTTATGCTTTCGTTTAAATCGCTTCAAAATTCTAATTCCAAGAAAACTTGTATCTTTGATGAGATTGATACGGGTATTGGTGGAGAAATTGGTGTAGAGATAGGTAAAAAAATTGTGAATATTTCTAAAAATACCCAAGTTATTTGCATCACTCATCTAGCACAAATTGCTAGTTTTGGAGATAATAATTATTTAATTGAAAAATCCGAAAATGAAAATTTCACTATAACTAGTGTAAAACATTTAAATAATGATGAGAAAATTATCGAGATTGCTAGAATGTTAGGCAATTCGTCTAATGAAAGTTCGATTAAATTATCTAAAGAAATGATAGATAATGCTAATGGATATAAAAATTTTTTATCGTCTAAATAATGACAAGTTTTACCAGTAGCTTTATTAGAATAAATTAATAGATATTATACAAAATACTCTTAAGTAGATAAACTATTTAGGAGTGTTTTTTATGGCGTTTAAGAAAAAATTGGCGTTTGCAATTTGTAGCATAATATTTATACTTGCGTCAATTTTCTTTCCTTATGATTTATTTATTAGTTTAGAAGATAATATGTATGTTACCAAAGACGAATTTCAAGAAATGCTTAATAATAATTTCTTTATATCGTCTAATGTAACAGCAGTTTCTAGTACTAAAGAGGAAGAATTTGATAAATATGTAATTGATTATAAACTATTTAATTTATTTAATATAAAAAGATTAAAAGTTAATGTTGTAGAACCAGACAGATATTTTGCAGGCGGAGACTCTCTTGGATTTTCGTTGCAATCAAAAGGGATTATTTTAATTGGTGGTAATTATATTTTGTCTAGAAATGGCATTGAAAGACCATTTGAAAATAGTGGACTTATGACCGGTGATATAATTACTCACATAAATGATATAGAAATTAATTCAGTATCTGATATCAATGATATTCTTAAATCCTATACGGGTGGTGAGATTATATTAGATGTTAACCGCAACGGCGAAAAGTTAAAAATAGGCATTTTACCAGCACTTGATATTCAAACCAATACTTATAAATTAGGTCTTTGGGTTAAAGAAGATGCAGTAGGCATTGGAACTCTTACTTTTATTAATGCAACAACCGGCAGATTTGGCTCTCTTGGACACTCAATTAATGATAGCGAAACAAATGAATGTATTGAGGTTAGTGGTGGAAATATTTTTGAAAGTAAGATTCTAGGAGTAAAAAAAGGTGTTACTGGTAAAGCGGGCGAACTGATGGGTACATTTAGTAGAGAAAATGTAATTGGCTCGGTT
>JBJEXU010000053.1:0-3467 GCA_051886095.1 Christensenellales bacterium
TTTACCGTTGCTGTAAATACAAAAACTGAAAGTTTAAATAATAAAACCACTATACATATCACTACCGATGAGGGAAACAAATATATCGATTTTCCAGTTCAGATTAATATTCCTCTTCAGAATATGTTAATTAACCTCAAAACTATCCCTGTTGTAAAAGGTCAAGAGGTTAGTCTAGAACAATATACTAATCTTATTACTTATCTTCCATCAAATACTACTCAGAAAGGCTTTACTTGTACTCCTACGGCTATTTCGGGAGAAGAGGGAAGTTATGGAGAAAGTGATATAGAAGTAATTAAAGATTATTGTAGTAATAATCCGGGAAAATTATTTATAGATGAAGACTTGCAAATTAATTCTTTTGAACTTGAAGTTAAGTCTACACATAAATCTATTATCGGGGAATATGTTGTTGCTAAAATAACAGTAGTCGTTATAGATAAGATGAATGCAACTGCATTTGATATTTTGCAATCAAATTACGACGAAGAATTTCCTTTGCTTGAAACTAATTACAAGGATAATGGTACTAAAGAATATACACTTAAACTTGTAACAAATATAAAAGATAACTTGCAATATAAAGAGGCCGATTTAAAATTAACATATAATGGTCTAGACCTTAGTAACGCTATTTATAGTTACATTGACAAGAATGAAAATGGTGATAGATTAGATGTAACTAGTCAGATGTTCTCTGTTTATCTAGAGGGACACTCTTGGAATGGTAAAATTGCTACTATTGGAGAAAACGGAAAATTACAATTTATTAATGCTGGTTCAATTTCAAATTCTAATTTTAAAGATACCGATTTAATCTCTGCCGACAAATTAAATTCGGATTCGTTTAAATGTTATACAAGAAATAATCATCAAGGAGAATATACTTTAAGATTTATTATTGATTATTTTGATTGTGAAGGCATTTATACACCAACAATTATAAATGTAAAAGTTATTACACAAGAAAAAGCAAGTGAAATTAGACTTTTTGATATAAATACTAATCTAAATGATGTTGATAATGAAGATTTTGGATTTCAAGATGGTGATATAGTTCTATACAATAATGGTGATGGAACATTTATACAAGTTGCGGTTTGGGGAGATAATATTTTATCTGGTCAACCTATGTATGTTACCACTAGTAGCCCTAATGTATATATTACCAGAGACACTACTGAAATTTCTGTAAACGGCGAAGCGGTAGAATTATGTTATAGCAAAGACAAACTTTGTATTAAAAAGACAGGTGAACTAGAAGGAAAAGTGACTATTACCTTTACAAGTTCTGTCTTTGAGTCCGTGACTAGAAGTATTGTTGTTACTTATGTAAATAATAATACAGTGCTAGCTTTTGAGAATACAAATATTGAGGTTTCTCCAGAGGCATTTGCAGAAGAAGGAAGAGAAATTAATAGAATAGTTAATTTAACTGCTGAAGGATATTTAACAGCAAGTGGATTGCCACTAAACGAACTAGGTGAGATTGATTATTCAGTACTAGATGTACAATTAGAAAATGGTAGTTATAATTCCTATGCTAATGTTTACTTTGATGGTATTGACTGGATTCTTGAAGTTAAAAATAGATTAGGAACTACTAAAATTTTCGCAACCTCTCCAAATGGTGTTAGGGCTGAAAGCAAACTAGTTATTTATTATTATGTAACTAATTCGGATTTCTTAAAAATTCAAATCTCTAATTTTGAGAATTATAATTATGATACTAATTACGTTTATCAATTTGCAGGTGTAGATAGTATTGAAAGTGATGGCTCTAATTCTTATACCACTAAATTACTAGTTGATGAAGAATATAGTTTTTATTATCTTCTTGATAATCATAAATATTTAAGTTTAGATGGAATTATGACAGTTAATACTCCAACCTCTTCAGATAAAAGTTGTGTTGAAGTGAATGGTCTAAAAATTAAAGTTAAGAAATATTCCGTTAATCCAGTTACTTTAACTTTTAGTTTTACTACTACAGTATTTCCAAAAACTATTTATATATCTGTTAAGGTAGAATTTGAAAGAATTGTCGAGTCTATTACTGCTAATAAATATTTTGAAACTGTTTACTCTCTTGACACTTTAGGACAATCATTTGTTACAAATAGTAATGGAGAAACTTATCATAATTTGTATGGTAAGAAGACAATTAATATTACAATCAATCCTGAGAATGTAACAACTAATCCAAAAGTTACTTGGAGCGCTGGTCAAAGAAATGGAACAAGTTATATTGATAAGGATAGTGGAAGAGATTATTTATTCTCTTTAAATGATGGAACAACTATCAATCTTACATATTTAACTAAAACTTCTGTTGAGGTAACCGTAAGTAATTTAGCAAGTACTAAAATACAATTTGATTTTGTTTTGTTTGTTTATGTTACTCAAAAATTTGTTACGGCAGAAGGAGAATTAGTTGAGCATACCCTTAATTTGCCGATAGATATTCACGTTAAGAAAGCAAGTTCTGTTGCTGAGATTGTACCAAGTCTATTTAATAATCGAATAACATTTGATATAAGAGATATGAAACTTAGTGGCGGACAATATGTATCGGGTAACACTACTGAATTTGAATATGAATTAATTTCAAATAATAGCAATTATGACTTACTAAACAAAGATATAATTATTTATACTCAGAATGCCGATTTACAAATTGAGCAGAAAGATAATTTAATTAAAGTTACATATGTTGGCTCCACTGGAGATTATGCAATTAGCCCAGTTTATAAAGTAATAATTGTTGCTACTAGTGGTAGTAAAAAAGCGATTGATGAAAACTTTAACGCATTTACTAATACTGCTAAATATTTCTCTACATATACAACAATAACAATTAGAATTGCTAATGGCAAAACTATACCTTTTGAAGTGGATAGTTTAGAAGAACTAATGATGATTGGTCAAGATGCCGAATCGATGAGCGCCAATTATGTATTAACAAAAGACATTAACTTAAATGGTTCTAATTGGATTCCTCTTGGTACAAGAGAAGAAAGTGTTGAGAACGAGGAAAACGAACTACTTAAAAAATATATTCCTTTCACAGGAACATTATCTGGAAAATATGAACTTGCCGAAGGAATCTATAGAGAATTTGGTATTTATAATTTAAGCATAAATATAGATAGTAGCGAAGTTCAAGGAAATATTTCTAATTGGTGCTATGGTTTATTTGGATACATCGGAAGTAGCGGTGTAATTAAAGATATTAAATTATATAACTTTACGGTTCAGGTTAAAGGCTATATTTCTAGCAATACCGATTCTTTGATTATATCCGAACATATTGGCTCCATTGCAGGATATAATAGTGGTTCAATTATTAATTGTTCTATTGCTGATGGACTAATAGGAGATTATATTAATGGTGCTTCAATAGAATCCTTTAAATCTTCTAGCAAAGGTATTATTTATAATGCTGGTTCTAATTCAAGCCAATT